>JAQBHE010000651.1:0-13686 GCA_032128015.1 Holophagae bacterium | reverse complement strand
CGCTCGGCGAACAGCTCGGTGAGGGCGATCGACTTGGCGCGCACCGCCTCGATGTCGACCCCGTCATAGGTGTCGAGCCCGGCTTCGACGCCACGCAACGAAAGCACGTGGGGAGTGCCGCACAGGAACCGACGGATTCCCGGCGCTGGCCGGTACCCGGGCTCGAAGTCGAACGGCGCCGCGTGACCCATCCAGCCGGAAAGCGGCTGCCGAGCGACCTCGAGATGGCGCGACGCAACGTAGATCCAACCCGGCGCACCGGGACCGCCGTTCAAGTATTTGTAGGCGCAGCCAACAGCGAAATCGACCTGCCAATCGTCGAGCCGCAGCGGCAGCACGCCAGCGCTGTGGCAAAGATCCCAGATCACCAGCGCCCCAGCATCGTGGGCCGCGCGGGTGATCCCGGCGATGTCGCGAATCCGGCCGCTGCGGTAGCTCACATGACTCAGGGCCACTACCGCGACCTGTTCGTCGAGGTGCACCGCCGGCTGTTCGTCATCGGCGAGCAGCCGGCGCTCGATCGGTCGACCCGCGGCGAGAAGCGCACCCTCCGCCACGTAGAGGTTGGCCGGAAAGTCTCCGTGATCCATCACCATCGTCGAACGCTCGGGACGCATCGCGAGCGCGGCGGCCAGCGCCTTGAACAGATTGACTGTGGTGGTGTCGCAGACCGCCACCTGACCCGGAGCGACGCCCAGCAGCGCGCCCAAGCGATCGCCGAGGCGCAGCGGCAACTCGTACCAGCCCGCCGAGTTCCAGCTGCCGACCAGACCGACGCCCCATTCCTCGCCGACCGCCCGGCTGATCCGTGCCGCTGCCGCTACCGGCAGGGCTCCGAGCGAGTTGCCGTCCAGGTAGACGACATCTTCCGGAATCGTGAAGAGCCTGCGGCACGCCGCCAGCGGATCGATGGCGTCGAGCGTCCGGGCCCGGTCTGCGAGCTCGTCCATCGGCTCAGCGGAGCCGCTCACCAATCTGTGTGGAGCGACACGGTGCTCAGCGACACGGTGCTCAGCGACGCAGCGGGGACTTCTTGCGACGTTCCTTGAGTCGTTTGCGCTCGACCCACGGCTCGACCCCTACGGCTTCGCAGCGCGGCAGCGGGTGGCCGAGCGCAAGCTCGACATCGCGGATTCGTGACTTTTCCATCCAGGTCGCGATCGACGACACCGTGCCTTCGTTGACACCACGCGCGGTGCGGCCGGCACGGTGGACGTAGTCCTCGACCGTTTCCGGGAAATCGAAGTTGATGATGTGCTGGATTCCGGGGACGTCGATCCCGCGCGCGGCAATGTCCGTCGCGACCAGGATCCGGTGCTTGCCGGCGCGGAAACCTTCGAGCGCGCTCACCCGATGCTGCTGGCTTCGATTCGAGTGGATGCGCTCGGCTGGATGACCCTCGGCCTCGAGCATGCGTGACAGCCATTCGGCGTCGGTCTTCCGGCGGATGAACACCAGAGTGCTCCCGCGCACCTCGTGGAGCAGCGCCAACACGCACGGCTTCTTGTCCTCGTCCGAGACCAGGTAGACACGGTGCTCGATGCCGGTGGCAGCGCGACCTACCGGGGAGAGATCGACCACCGTCGGCTCGGTCATGAACCGCTGGGCGATGCGCTCGATGGTCGGCGGCATGGTCGCCGAGAACATCATGGTCTGACGCACCTCCGGAAGCTGGCGAATGATCGCCTGGATCTGCGGCCAGAACCCCAGATCGAGCATGTGGTCGGCCTCGTCGAGCACCAGCGAGGTGACACCGTCGAGGGTCAGCGATCGCCGCTCCGCGTGGTCGAGCAAACGACCCGGGGTGGCGACCACCACGTCAACACCCTCGCGCAGGCTGTCGAGCTGGGGACCGATCCGGACGCCGCCGATCAGACACGCGACGCGCAGCCCAGGCGACCGCGGGCTGGCACCACCCTCTGAATCCGAGAAGATGCGCATGAAGCTGTCGGTCTGGAGCGCGATCTCGCGGGTCGGGCACAGGATCAGAGCGCGCAGACCCTTGCCGCGACCGGCCAGAGCCTGGACCAGTGGCAGGCCGAAGGCGGCAGTCTTGCCCGAGCCGGTCTCGGCGAGGCCGATGACGTCGCGCCCGGTCAGCGCGATCGGGATCACCTCGGCCTGGATCGCGGTCGGGTGCTGGAAGCCGATCTCGACAAGCCGTGCGACGATGGCGGCATCGAGTCCGAGGGACTCGAATGAAAGGTCGATCGTCTCGACTCGGGGTTGTTCGATCGCGCGGCTTTGCAAACCAGGATGGAGTATAGCCTGAATCTCGACCGGTCCCAGGTGGCCCGGCTTGCTCCATCCGAACGCGGCCGCTAACGCGGCTCGAGCGCTCCGTCGTCGCGCTCTCGCCGACCGTCGAACCAGCGCTTGCGCCGCAGCTCGAGGCCGTGTTCCTGGCTGCCCAGGCGGGTCTCGTGACCGGAACGGTCGGACGCCCGGAACCACACCACGAGCGGGCGGTCATCGTGAACCGTGGGCTCGATCTCGACCCGATAGCGGCCATCCCCGGCGTCGACAACGGGGAGCGAGCGCGGCACGGTCTCGCGCGCCACCATCGCCAGAGCACCGACCGTCACCACGTCGTAGTCGTCTGTGGCCCGCAGCTCGATCACAATCGGCTGGCCCTTCTTGTACTCGATCTCTTGACCGGCCACGAGCTCCAGCTGGGGCGGCTCGCGGTCCAAGTCCGCGAAGCGCATCACCAAGGTGTCGCGCAGCTGCTCGAAACGGGCCCGAAACTCCGACGGCGGCGCGACGCCTTCGAGCATCGCCAGACCCTCGTGGGGGCGCGACCGGCCGGCGGTCTCGATCTGCGCCAGCAAGCCCTCGTAGCGCTCCCGGGAGCTCACCCGGCTGTCGATCGACGCCACCGCTTGCGCGGTTCCCGGTCGATTGGGCCACAGGCGATCGAGCGCGACCAACACCGCTCGCGCCTCCTCCAGGCGGTCGGCTTCCATCAACATCGAAACCGTGGCGTCGATCGAGCTCGCCGCCCGCGTCCGCGCGTCGAGCCTCTCGGCGAGTGCCGGGATCTCGGTCTCGAGACGCAGCGCCTGCTCGAGCGCAGGCAAGCCGGCGCCGGCGGTCATCACCGCCTCGAACTCCGCCGCCGCCTGAACCGACGCTCGGGCACGGTCGATCAGATCGGCGCCGCGCACCGACGCCCTCAGTAGATTCTCCTCGCGACGAACCATCGTCCTCAAGGTTCGCTCGAGGTCTGCGGTCGAGGCCTCGCCGAGACCGCGGTCGAGCTGGCCGAGCAGCACCTCACAACGCCCCAACTCCACGGTCTCGGTCGCTGCCCGGTATGCCGTCCAGACTTCGGCCGACAGCTCGCCGTTCTCCGCAAGGTCCTCGAGCTCTCCAAGCGCGCGCCGCGCCTCCAGCCAGCGCTTTCGGGCGATGGCGTCGAGCGCCTCCACCAGCGGCTGCGGCAGCACCAGCGGCTCGACCGGCTCGGCGACCTCGGGCGCGGGCTCGATCGCCGTCGGCGAAGGCCCGGCGGCGACGATCGCAGGCGACGGCTCGTCGCGTCCGCCGCTCCACAGTGCGCGGCCGACGAGCACCAGCGCCACCAGCAGCACCAGGCCGAGGACACCGGCAACCCCGGCGACCACCCAACGGCCCGGGAGTTGACGCGAGCTCGCCAACGGCTTCGGGACCGGCGGGATCTCGGGGCGCGGAATCGCCACCGTCGGCTCGGCGGCGCTCGGCGCCGCCAGGCTCGGCCCGTCCAAGGTCGGCGCTATCAAGCTCGCGAACGGAATTGTGTCGCCCCCCGTCGGGGGATCGGCGGCCGCTGGCGCGGCGGGCGGGGTCAACGGTTGGGTAGCGTCGGGATCGGCCGGCGGCGCCACCGAGGCTGGGTCGGAAGAAACGACGGGCGGCGGCTGACCGACATCGTGCTCCACATGCTCCGGGGCGTTGGTCTCATCGAGCACGTCCGCGAGCAGGTCGCGCATCACGATCATCGTCGGCGCCTCGGACGAACGCGACGCTGGCGGCGACGGCGGCGGTGCTTCTGGCGATGGCGCGGCGACGGGCAGACCGGTCATGGCCACGGTCGCCTCGGCCACCGGCGGCACGGGCGGCGCCGGCGACACCGCCATGGGTTGGGTGTCCTCGACGGTTCGTCGGGCATCTCGGGGCATCGCGTGCTGCAGTGCCCGCAACAAGATCGAGTACGAGTCGGGCCGGCGCTCCGGCTGTCGCTCGAGGCAGGCCTGCAGGGTCTGGCGCAGTTCTTCGGCGCGACTCAGCTGGGAGCTCAACGTTCCCGGAAAGAGCACGCGCGGCGACTGCGACAAATCGCCGTCGACCCGGGCGCCCAGGAGCCGAGCGGTGAGCAAGGCCAGAGAATAGGCATCGGCCCGCCAGAGCGCGTCGCCTGCGCTCAGCGCTTCCCGGAGCTCGGGGGCTTCGAAGTCGCTGGTCGCGGTCACGGTGAGACGCGCGGCGCTGCTCTGCCAGCCCACGGTCAGCAACGAGCTTCCCCACCCCACCAACCGCGCCAGACCGTCACCATCGACCAGGATATTGGCCGGCCTCAAGTTGAGATGGACCAGGCCGTGCAGCGACAGCGATTCCAGGGCTTCGACCACTTGCACGATCACCGGCAGCAGGAACCCCGCCGCCACCGGCGGCTCGGTCTCGAGCGACTTGCCGTCGATCCACTCGCTGACCAAGAAGGCGTCGCGCGACGGCGTCGCGCCGCTCTCGACGATCCGCGGCAGCGCTGGATGGCTCAGCGACTGGAGCACGCCGACCGTCGCGTCGAACCGCTGGAGCAGGGCCTCGACCGCCGGCTCGCGGGCGACCGACAACAGCTTCACCGCGACCGGCCGGCCGCTTTTCGGGTCGACGCCCCGAAAGGTGCGAGCCGTGGCAGTCCAGGAGAGGACGTGCTCCAGCTGGTAGTAGGCGGTGAGGTCCCGCTCTGCGGACATCGCTTTCGCTTCCTCGGGGCCCGTTGGGCCAGCAGCCTACAGGCAGCCCCTCTCGCCATACTAACCAACCGCCGTCAGGGCTCGGACTGCCGGCCCGCCATCGTGGCGACCGCATCGCCATCCTGGCGACAGCATCGCCATCCTGGCGACGCCCGCTAAGCTACGGTGACGCCGACACCCGAGACCCAGCGAACTCCGGAACGACCGATGAGCGAGTCCCACGCGACCACTCCTGACCTTCTCGGCCTCGAGCCGTTCTCGGGCCTCGATCATCGCCAGCTGGTCGAGGTGTTCGGGCTGGCCTTCCTCGGCCGCGAGCTGGGAACCAGCATTGACGCCGCGCTAGCACGCGCGAGTTTCCCCGACAGCCGCTGGAATCCGGCCTTGTTCGCCGACGACCTGTTCCTGCGCAGCCTGATCGAGACCAACTTCACCCTCGGGATCGAGGGACGCATCTTTCCGGTGAACCGCGAGTTCCTCTATCGGGCGCTGGTGCATGCGCCGACCGACCTGGCGACGGTCCGGTTTCGTCAGCAGATCGTGCGCGAGCTCGACGCCACTCCGACGCTGCTCGACTCGACCCAGACACTCTACCGCGACCTCTTCGACTTCATGTCGCTGCTCAAGACCCCTGGATACCAGGCGACCCTCGATCCGGCCGCCTTCCACCTCGACATCTTGAAGCAGGCCAAACGGGTGATCGACCAGATGGACCGGAGCTTCGCCGCCGCGACCTCGGGCCTACAGCGGATTCACGACGCAGCTTCGGTGACCAAGGCCACGGCGGCCTACCGCACCCTCGAGCGGCTGCTCGAATACGAGAGCGGCATGGCCCGCCTGCGCCTCGACGTCACCATCGGCGGCGACGGGCGAATCCGTCGCTTCGCGATCGTCGACCTCGAAGAGGCCCACTCCAACCCATTTCACCGCCGGCCGATCGTCCGCCTTTGGGAGCGCCTCCGGCTTGCCTACCGCGGCTACCCGATGTCGAACCGCGAGCTGATGAACCGCATCGTCAACGATGTCTACGCCCAGTTGTCGCCCTGGCTGGTGCCGCTCGTGCAGCTGCTCGGACACCTCGAGTTCTACTTGACGAACCGCTCCTTTCGCTCCCGCGCCGAGGCCCACGGACTCGATGTGAGCCTCGCCGACTTCGTCGAGCAAGAGCAAGTGGGCTTCACCAAGATCTTCAATCCACTGCTCCTCGGCAGCCGCGAGCCGCCGGTGCCATGCGACATCGCGAGCAACGGTCTCGAGCCGGTGGTGATCATCACCGGACCGAACTCGGGCGGCAAGACCCGCCTGCTGCAAGCGATCGGCGTCGCCCAGGTGCTCGGCCAGTCGGGTCTCTACACCCCTTGTGCCGAGGCCCGGCTGCGACTCCAGGGCGGGCTGTTCGTGTCGCTCATCGAGGAGGAAGGAGCGCGCCAGACCGAGGGCCGGCTGGGGCGCGAGCTGCTGCGCATCCGCGAGGTGTTCGAGGTCATGGAGGAGCGGTCGCTGGTGATCCTCGACGAGCTGTGCTCGGGGACCAACCCGTCCGAGGGCGTGGAGATGTTCTCGATGGTGCTGCGGCTGCTGCGCCAGGTCGAGCCGACGGCCTTCGTCACCACCCACTTCCTCGACTTCGCTCGGCACCTGGTGAGCAACCCGGTCATCCCTGGTCTCGAGTTCCTCCAGGTGGAGGTCGACGCCGAACTGCGCTCGACTTATCAGTTCGTGCCAGGCGTGGCGACCACCTCGCTCGCCGCGCTCACCGCCCAGCGCCTGGGAGTCACCTACGAGCGCCTCGCCTCACGGATCGCCGAGCGCAGCGTCGCTCCCGAAGCCCACCGCCGGGACGCTTAGCAGCTCATGGTGAAACCACGATCCCGCTAACGAACGGCTTCGATGACCCAGCCGCCGCCGCGACGCGGACGGAAGTCGATCTGGTTGAAGGACTCGACCATCACCTGGCGGTTGTTGAGCACCAGCCGCCGCTCGCCCTGGCAGTGCGCAATCGCGTCGCCGGGTCGGACCTCGTAGACGCAGCCCTGGAGCACGACCTCCGCCGACTGGACCCCGCGCAGCCGTGGAGGACGAATCACCGCTCCCGGGTGGACCCGTCGGATCGCCCGCCAATCGAGGTCTCTCCACGCCTCCTGGTACACCTTCAGCGTCTGCTCCACCGCGGCAAGATCGCGCATTGCCGTCTCGCTGACGGTCGTCGCCTGGAGCCCGACCGGCGTCGGTTCCGCGGCTGCGTCCGCCGAACCGCTCGGGCTCGACTCTTGGGCGGCACCTTCGGGGCTCGGCAACGCTGGACGCTCGGGCTCGGTCGCCGCCGAGGCGGGCCGCACGACCGGCGGACGCTCCTCGACCGCTGTCTTCACCTCCACGCGTGGCGCCTCTTCGTCCGCCTCGGCGACCTGCACTCTCGCGAGGACGGCGGGTGGTATCGCGTCGACGTCGGGCGCGGGCTCCGCCAGGGTGCCCAGCGGTGGCGACGGCTCGACTCCGACCGGACCAGCAAGCGCAGCCGGAAACGGGCGAGCTGCGCGCGACCCGGTGACCGCCACCGCAACGATCAGCGCTACCACCAGTACCCCGAGCGCGGCCGCAACGATCAAGGCGCGACGCCGCGACGTCGCGAGGTCTCGAGGCGGCGGCGCCGACAGCTGAACGGAGGCGCCGACCTCACGACGGAGGTGGGCCCGAGTCATCCGCTCGTGAAGCCGTTGGATCCCCGGCAAGTCCGGGTGCCTGATCTCGAGCCCGGTGAGCGCAATCGCAGCTTCGTCGAAGCGATTCTCGTCGAGCGTGCGCTCGATCGCGGCCAGCTCCGCGGAAGCGGATTCGACCGCCGGCGTCGGCGCCACTTGGACCTGGGCGGACGCCGGTAAATCGACCGAGATTTCTTGCTTGAGGCGCTCGAGGGCGCTCGACAGCGGCGCGAAATCGCGCTCGAAGACCTGCGAGTCGACCTCGCGTCGGGCGATGCTCAGGGTCATCTCGGCGGCCGTCAGGTCGCGGGCCTCGAGCGCCTGGGCCGTCCTCACCGCCAGTCGCGACAGCTTGTCGGTGATCGGCGATCGCTGCGACCAGAAAGGGTCGGTCTCCGGGTCGCCAGGCACCTCGGCCTCGACATCCTCGAGCGCCAGCAGCACGTCGCTGAATCCGGCGTAGCGCTCGCTCGGGTCCTTCGCCAGGCAGCGGTTAACCACCACTCGCAACGTCTCGGGAATCTCTTCGTCGACGATCGGTGGCGGTGGCTCGTTGAGCAAGCGATAGAACAGCATCGAGATGGTGTCGCCGCGGAACGGCCTGGCCCCGGTCAACAGCTCGTAGGCGAGGACCCCGAACGAGAACAGATCGGTGCGGTGGTCTACTGCGTCACCGCGCAGCTGCTCGGGAGACAGGTAAGCGACGGTGCCAACGGTCATCCCGGTCTTGGTCAGCCGATTCTCTTCGTCCTTGAGCCGGGCGATCCCGAAATCCATGACCTTGACCCGGCCGCCCTCCATCACCCGGATGTTCGAGGGCTTGACGTCGCGGTGGATGACGTCGTGGGCGTGGGCGTACTGCAAGCCTTCGGCGATGCCGCGCAGAAACCTCACCTTGAGGTGTAAGGGCAGGAGCTCGCGACCCTCGCGGATCAGCTCGTCCAGGTCGTCGCCGGTCAGGAACTCCTGGACCAGGTAAGGAATCGAGCCCTCGAGCCCGAAGTCGTGGATCGTCACCACGTTGACGTGGTGGAGGTTGCCGGCGATCTCGGCCTCGCGGAAGAACCGGCTCTTGACCCGCTCGTCACCCGAGGTGCAGGTCTTGATGGCGACCAGCCGCTTGATGAACGGGTCCTTGCCCTTGTAGACGACACCGAAGCCGCCCTCCCCGATCTTGTCGAGGATCTTGTACTTGCCGATCTTCTCTGGAAGATCCACGCTGGCCCCTTAGCCTCTAAGACTGGAGAGACCGATTCCCCCCAGTCTCAGAGAATACACCGAGCCGAGGTGCGCCGAGCGAGCAATACCGGTGGCGGTGACCCCTTGCAGTCCCCTTTTGCTACTGGGCGCCCTTGCGTCGCGACGCCGCCAGGATCCGCTTGCGCATCCGGAATGCGGTCGGAGTGACCTCGACCAGTTCGTCGTCGCGGATGAACTCGAGCACGTTCTCGAGGCTGAGCTTGCGCGGCGGAGTCAACCGCACCAACTCTTCGGCGCCCGACGCCCGCATGTTCGTGACCTTCTTCTCGCGCGCGATGTTGACGTCGAGCTGGCTCGGGCGGTTGGCCTCGCCAATGATCATCCCCTCGTAGACCTCGTCGCCCGGGGCCACGAACAGCACGCCGCGTGGCTGCAACCCCTCGACCGCGTAGGTGGTGACCCGACCGGACCGATCGGCCACCAGCGCCCCGTTCTTGCGCTGCACGATCTCGCCCTGCCACGGCTCCCAGCCGTCGAGCAAGTGGTGCATCACCGCGGTGCCACGGGTCTCGGCGAGTAGGTCGCTCCGCAGGCCGAGCAGGCCACGCGACGGCAACCGGAACTCGAGGCGCATCCGGCCGCTGCCCTGATGGATCATGCGCACCACGCGCGCCCGCCGCGGTCCCACCAACTGGGTGACCGCGCCAACGAACTCCTCGGGCAGGTCGATCAGCAACAGCTCCATCGGCTCGCAGCGGCGGCCGTCGATCTCGCGGGTGATCACCTGCGGCTTGCCGAGTCCGAGCTCGTAGCCCTCGCGGCGCATCGTCTCGATCAAGATCGCCATCTGCAGCTCGCCACGGCCGGAGACCCGGAGCGACTCCGGAGAGGCGGTGTCCTCGACGCGGATCGCGACGTTGTGGGCGGCTTCGCGCAGCAAGCGCTCCCGGATCTTGCGCGAAGTCACGAAGCGACCGTCGCGACCGGCAAGCGGCGAGTCGTTGACGCAGAACAGCATCGACAGCGTCGGCTCGTCGACCCGGATGCCCGGCAGCGCCTGCGGCTCGATGACGCACGACAGGGTGTCGCCAATGCCGACATCGTCGAGTCCGGCCAGGGCCACGACGTCGCCCGCCGACGCTTCGGCGATCTCGATCCGGCGCAATCCCGCGAAGCCGTAGAGCAGAGTCACCTTGGCGCTGCCGCGTTGGCCCGCTGGCGAGCACACCGACACCTCGCCACCACGTTTGACCGTGCCGTTGAAGATCCGGCCGATGGTCAGACGGCCGACGTAGTCGTCCCAATCGAGGCTGGTGACCAGCAGCTGGAGCGGAGCGTTGGGATCGGCGACCGGCGCTGGCACCGTGCGTACCACTTCGTCGAACAGCGGCGCGAGATCGGAGTCTTCGCCCTCGGGCTCGCGGCGGCAGGTGCCGGCGCGGGCATTGGCGTAGAACACCGGGAAATCGAGTTGGGCCTCGCTCGCCCCGAGGTCGATGAACAGGTCGTAGATCTCGTCGAGGACCTCGCGCGGCCGCGCGTCCGGGCGATCGATCTTGTTGACCACCACGATCGGCTGCAGGCCTTCGGCCAGCGCCTTGCCGAGCACGAAGCGGGTCTGGGGAAGCGGGCCTTCGCTGGCGTCGACCAGCAGCAACACTCCGTCGACCATCCGCAACGTGCGCTCGACCTCGCCGCCGAAGTCGGCGTGGCCCGGGGTGTCGACGATGTTGATCTTGACCCCGCGGTGGCTGATCGAGGTGTTCTTGGCGAGGATGGTGATCCCGCGCTCGCGCTCGAGATCGTTCGAGTCCATCGCCCGATCGACCGTCGTCTCGTGGCTGCGGTAGATCCCGGTCTGACGGAACATGGCGTCGACCAGAGTGGTCTTGCCGTGGTCGACGTGAGCGATGATCGCGAGGTTGCGAATATCGAGGCGACGCAGCGCCTGGTCGCCGCCCGCGGCGGCAAGCCGCTCGGAGCGCTCCGCCCCATCAAGAGCGGCGCCATCAAGAGTGACGGCCTCGAGGGAGGCGGTGTCGAGAGTGGTGTCTTCCATCGTGGCAGTCATCAAATCCGTCCGATCGATCGCGAAGTCGCTGCGGTAGTGGCGGTACTACCGGCTCGGTACCAGGTCCAGATCGCGAGCTGGATCCCGGCGAGGATCGCCGCCAGCAGCAGGTGCACCGGTTGCAGTACCGCCGGCAGAGCGAAGTAATAGAGGACCGCGCCGGCAGCGATCTCGAGAACCAGTATTGTGAGGAGGGAGTTGCCCAGGAGATCGAGCAGGCCGCCCCGCGCCGACGCTCGGCGAAGGCCCGCCCACAGGGCAAGGTTCAGCGCTAAGACTATCAGAGACAGCGTGCGGTGGACCAGCAGCGGCGTCCCGACCTCAGCCACCCACTCGCTGCGCTCGGCGACTGCCAGCGCAGCTTCGTCGACGCGCTCGCGAATCTGGGTGCCGAGGACGATCTGGACCGCCGACACCAAGACCGCGGCGATCAGCAACCCGCGGACCCGCCGGCTCGCGCGCACCGCTTCGAACGCCGCTTCGAATGCCGCGCTCTTGCGCTCGGCGCGAACCGCGGCGTAAACGAGCACGCCAACGATCACCAGAGCCAGCATCATGTGGACGGTGACGATCACCGGATGGAGGTTGGTCGAGACCACCACCGAACCCAGCCAGCCCTGGAACGCCACCAGCACGAACGCCGCCACCGAGCAGCCGACCACCACCCGGTCGGTCGACCAGTAGCGCAACGACGCGAGCATGGTCAGGAGAATCAAGAAGCCAATGGCGACTCCGACCAGCCGGTTCAGGTACTCGGTCCAGGTCTTGACCGCGTTGAACGGCTGGTCGCGGTAACCGCGCTCGGCGTAGCGCTCCTGGTAGTCCGCCGGCAGCTCCGATTCAGCGGTCGGCGGGATCCAGCGTCCGAAGCACTTCGGCCAATCGGGACAGCCCATCCCCGAGCCCGAGGCGCGCACGATGCCGCCGACTAGGATCAGGAAATAGACCGCGCCAATCGTCCACAGACAGAGGGCTCGGAAAGGTCGGGGGTTGAGGGGGAAGGGCGCCAAGTCTTGCATCCCGATCGTGTCGAAAATTCGTTACTCGACCGCATCGTACTCGGACTCGTCGAACAGGCCGATCCCCATCATCCCGCCGGAGCCGGCGGCCGCAGCCTCGAGATCTCCGGCGTCTCGGTTCGAGCCGAGACAGATTGGGCCGCTTGGCGCGGGAGAAGGGAACGGAGGTGGTTATGCTCCGTTGCCGATGGCGCCGAGAGCTCAGGTGTGGCAACGGCCGTTGTTCCTGGCGTTTTGTCTGTCGAGCGCGGTGCCCGTTTGGCTGGCCGACCTTCCACCGATGGCCGACCTGCCGCAGCACGCGGCTCAAATCGCGATCTGGTCGGGGTGGGGCGACTCCGCGGCGGGCTATGACGGTGTGACGTATCCGGAGATCTACCGGATCAACTGGCTAGCGCCTCATCTGCTGCCGCATCTCTTGGTCCTGGCGCTGTCGTCCGCGGCGCCGATCACCCTGGGGATCCAGTGTGTCCTGAGCCTGGCGGTCGCCGGTGTCCCGGCGGCGACGGCATGGCTGATGCGAGTAGCCGGTCTCGACCGAGCTGGCGTTACTGTCCGGTCGGCCAGTGACTCGGTTGACAGTGACTCGGTTGACAGTGACTCCGGGCGCACAGAATGGTGGGCGTTGGCCACGGTTCCCGTCGCCTATGGGTTCTCTTTCTATTGGGGTTTCTTCAACTTCCTCGTTGCTTCGCCGGCGGCAATCCTCGTCGTGGCGCTGACCTTTCGCTTCGTCGAGCAGAGAGGGGCGCTCCGCGGCGCCGCGCTCGCCCTGTCCCTGAACGCGCTCTTTCTCTGCCATCTGCTGGTCTTTGGCTACGCGGGTCTGGTTGCGGCGACGGTGCTGCTCGCTGGGTGGTTTCGAGGACCGCGCTCCGCCGGGCAGGCGGTGCGGCTGATGTGGCCGATTGCCGCCGGCGCTCCGCTGTTGATCGGCTGGCTAGCGGGCAATCTGGTCGCGGTCGAGCGCAGCACGATCCCTGTCGCCAACTACTTCGCCCTCGATTGGCGCAGGCTGCTCGAGCTTCCCGGCCTGATCGTGGGCGACGACGGCGACCTCGCCGGTGTGGCACTGATCCTGGCACTCGTGGCGCTGTTGTTCCTCGGAGGCGCTCGTCCGTCACGGAACTCGGTACGCTGGGCGCCGCTCGGCGTCGCCCTCGCGCTCTATCTGTTCGGGCCGTCCGCAATGATGGGTACGGCGCTGATCAGCCCGCGCTTCTCGTTCTTTGTGATCCCAGGAATCCTGGTGGCGTTGGAGTGGCGGCGAGACTCGGCCGTTCGGAATCGACGGCGTTGGGCGCTTCGCTCGATGGTCCTCGTGGTTACCCTCTGGCTCGTCGTGCTGGGCTCGAGGTTTCGCGACTACGATCGGGAGCTCGGCGATCTGCGCTCAATCCTGGAACGCGCGCCGCTTCATCAGAGGCTGCTCTATCTCACCTGGGACTTCTCCAGCGAGTCCGTGCCGCAACCGGTCTTTCTTCATCTGGGAGGCTGGTACCAAGTCGAGCGAAAAGGTGTTGCGGACTTCTCTTTCTCGACGTATTTCGCCAACCGCTTTCGCTATCGCGCCGCGTCGCGACTCGCAGTACCGCGGCTTCGAAGGTTCACCGGCTCTTTTCTACTGGCCGCGCGATGGCGGCGATGTCTACGATCTGTTCCTGGTGCGCTCCGAGGAGCCGTTCGATCCGGCGTTCTTCACCCGGGCAGGCGGCGCGGTCGAGGAGCTCGCACGGCGG
>JAQBHE010000650.1:0-5736 GCA_032128015.1 Holophagae bacterium | reverse complement strand
CGCCGACGTGGTGATCGAGGGCGAGCGACCGGGCGCTCTTTCCGCTCTCGGCTGCGGCGCCGCGGACATCCAAGCAGCGGGCTCGCGCGCCATCGTGTGCTCGATCACCTGGTTCGGTCAGACCGGTCCCTGGGCCCACTGGCACGGCAGCGACGGAGTCGTCTCCGCCCTCGCTGGCGCGGTCCGCAACTTCGGCCCGGCCGAAGGCCCGCCGCTCTTCGCGAGCGGCTACCCGGTCCAGATCCTCGGCGGTCTCACCGCGTTCGTCGCGATCGTCGCTTGCCTGATCGGCCGTGAGCGCCGGGTCGAGGCCGGGGAGCCTTCCTGTCTCGTCCATCTCGACACCAGCCTGTACGAATCCGCCCTCTGCCTCACCGAGCCCGGCGCGGTCGCTGCCTACAACTGGCAGGAAGGTGATCCCGCACCGCTACGCCTGGGCATCAACCGCTTCTGGCCGACCTTTCCAGCGAGCATCTACCGCGCCGCCGATGGTTGGATCGGGGTCACCGCGCTCACTCCCGCGCAATGGCGAAGTCTGTGCGAGCTCATCGGGCTTCCCGAGCTTGCCGCCGACCCTCGTTACGTGCTGGCGGCCGACCGCCACGGCGCCGCCGATGAGCTCGACGCAACCTTGGGCCGAGCCTTTCGAGAGCGATCGGCCGAGTATTGGTTCCACGAGGGCCAAGCGCGTCGTCTGCCCCTCGCGCTGGTGCCGACACCCGAGGAGTTGCTGCGCTGTCCCCAGTTTGGCGAGCGCGGCGCCTTCGCCACCGTCGAGCACCGCGATCTCGGGACGTTCCAGGGACCAGGGGTTCCGTTCCGCCTTCACGGCACGCCGGCGCGTCCTGGTGGCGCCGCACCTCGACTCGGTTCGTCCAGCGACGGCTGGACTCGGCGGACCGGGGAACGCGAAGCGCCACTGCCACCGCGATCACCCACCGCCGGTCGCGACGTCCGCGGCCCGCTCGACGGATTGCGTGTCGTCGACCTGTCGATGGGCTGGGCCGGTCCGCTCGCGGCGCGTCACCTGGCCGACCTGGGAGCCGACGTCATCAAGATCGAATCTTGCCGCCACTTCGATTGGTGGCGGGGCTGGGAGGTGACCGAGCAGACACTCGCCGACAACCTGCTCGAGCGCGCGTGGCCGTACAACACGGTCAACCGCAACAAACGCGGCGTCACCCTCGACCTCACCACCGCGACTGGAGCCCGACTCTTGAAACGGCTGGTCGGCCTTGCCGACGCCTGTCTCGAGAACTTCGCGGGCTCGGTGATGCCCAAACTGGGTCTCGGCCGCGACGTGCTGCTCGCCGAGAACGCGAACCTGGTCATGCTATCGATGCCGCCGTTCGGAGCTTCGGGTGACTGGCGGCACTACCGCGCCTACGGCTCGACCGTCGAGCAGGCCTCGGGATTGCCTCACCTCGAGGGCGAGGCAAACTGGCCTCCGACCATGCAGCACGTGGCGCTCGGTGACCCGGTGGCTGGACTCAACGGCGCGGCCGGTCTGCTGGTCGCGCTGTTTCACCGAGCGCGGACCGGTCGCGGTCAGTCCCTCGACCTGTCCCACGTCGAGTCCCTGTTTCCGCTCGGCGCCCATGGCGTGATCGAACAGTCGCTCCTTGGGCAACCCCCCACCCGGCGCGGCTCCCGCCACCGCTACTTCGCCCCCCACGGTGTCTTTCGCTGCGCGGGAGAAGACCAG
The DNA here is from genome assembly GCA_032128015.1 of Holophagae bacterium. Classification (GTDB taxonomy): domain Bacteria; phylum Acidobacteriota; class Thermoanaerobaculia; order Multivoradales; family Multivoraceae; genus JAQBHE01. Next base: position 4,031 of record JAQBHE010000650.1, on the reverse strand, counting down.
TGGGTCGCCATCACCGTCACCAAGGACAGTCAGTGGCAAGGACTGTGCGCGGTCATTGGACCCGATCTGGCCGCGGACCCGAGGTTCAAATCAGCGCAGCTACGCAAGCGCAACGAAGACGCGCTCGCGGTCGAGATCGAGCGTTGGACACGCGGGCGATCCAAGCGCGAGGCCATGGTCGCCCTGCAGGACGCCGGCGTGCCGGCGGGCGCGGTCGCCCACGGCGCCGACCTGCTCGCCGACCCCCAACACGAGGCACGCGAATTCTGGCAGTACCTCGACCGCCGACACTGCGGTCTGCAGCCCAACCCGTCGGCCGGCTACCGGCGGGGCGACCGTCCGATTCGGGTGATGACCCCGGCGCCGACTCTCGGTGAGCACAACGAGGAGGTGCTGCGCGACCTCCTCGGACTCTCCGCAGAAGAGGTCTCGGAGCTTCGGGCCACTGGGGTCATCGGCACCTACCCGACTCTCCCGTCAACCTGAGCGATCCGACCCGGCGGCTTGCGAGTCGTCGCGGAAGCGCTACGCTTGGTCTCAACCCTAGACCCCGGCCGGAACCTGGAACCAAACCGGACTCGAGCTGAACCCGAATGGACATCGAGAAGCTCCAACGAATGGACTTCGTGCCTCACACCAAGGCGCTGGGCGTTCGCATCGTCGAGATGGGCGAGGGCGTGGCGGTGCTGTGTCTGCCTTACTCGGACCATCTGGTCGGCGACCCCGATACCGGGATCATCCATGGCGGCGCGATCACCGCTCTGCTCGACAACGCGTCGGGTACCGCGGTGCACACCACGATGAAGACCATGACCTCGATTGCCACCCTCGACCTGCGCATCGACTACATGCGGCCAGCCACTCCACAGCGCCCGGTGTTCGCGCGCGCCGAGTGCTTCCGCAAGACCAGCAATATCGCCTTCGTGCGCGGCAGCGCCTACCACGATTCCCCCGACGACCCGATCGCGACGACCATCGCGACCTTTGTGCTGTCCTCGAACCAGAGCCGGAAGGTTTTCGCGGCGGGCGGCGAGGACCGGTAGTGGCGCGGATGCACTCGCTGACCCAGCTGCGATCGACTTCCACCAACGAGCAGCTGCAGTTGCTGCTCGACTCGATTCCCTACGTTCGATTCCTGGGAGTGAAGGCGCGCCGCCAGGGCGACGAGCTGTCCTTCGTGCTCGAGTACTCCGAGCAACTCGTGGGTAACCCACGGCTGCCGGCGCTGCACGGCGGCGCGATTGGAGCCTTCCTGGAAACCGCCAGCTTGGTTCAGCTGCTGTGGGAGAGCGGGAGCACATCGCTGCCCAAGACGATCAACTTTCAGATCGAGTACCTGCGCTCCGGGCGAGCGGAGGACACCTTTGCTCGCGCTCGGGTGCAAAAGCAAGGTCGCCGAGTCGCCTACGTCACGGTCGAGGCGTGGCAGAGCGAGCGCGCCCGGCCGATCGCGAGCGGCGCCGGGAACTTCCTGATGCCGGTCGAGGACTGACTCCCGCGAGCCACCGTGAGCCACTGCCGCCTATTCTCGATATCGTTGGCACGCGCGCGCTGCCGTCGGCGCTGCCGTCGGCGCTAACATCGGCGCTAACATCGGCGCTAACATCGCCGAACCCCACCATGGCATCCAACAACTGGCTCGCCCTGTTCGCCAGCCCCCTCGACACGGCGGGCTTCATCCTGTTCGTGCTGGTGTTTCCGGTCTACCACGCGCTCTACCCGCTGCTGGTTATGGCCTCGCCCAGCCGCACCGCCAAAGCGCGCTTCGACGTGCTGCGGCGATCGTGGATCGAGGGGGCTGCTCGACCGCGAGGACTACGTGGTCGCGGCTCAGCAGACTCGCAACCTCACCATGGTCAACACCCTGCTCGCGTCGTCGTCGCTGATCCTGATGGGATTCACCGCCAACCTGTTGGTGCGCTCGCGCGACCTCCTCGGAACAACGACCCTGCCCCAAGGATTGCAGGTCGACCCCACCGGCCAGGCCGCCACCGGCCAGGCCGAGAAACTGCTGCTATTGATTGTGGTCTTCGGCGTCGCCTTCGGTTACTGCATGACCTCGCTGCGCCACCTCGGCCACTTCAATCTGGTGGTCGGCGCCGACCGCAAACTGATCGAGTCGTACGAGGGCTCCGCGAGCGACTACTTGGCGGGCCTGATCAATCGAGCCTCGAGCCGCTACACCCTGGCGACGCGATCGTTGTACTCGGCGTCGCCCCTGTTCTTGTGGTTGTTCGACACCTGGCTGTTCGTGGCGATCACGCTGTTTTGGGGCATCAAGTTCATTTTCTTCCAGGACTTCGCCGACCGCTTCAGCCGCCGATCGGGCGCGGCCTAGGAGCGGCCACCTAGCCAACGTCTCTGACTGCCCGCCGGAACCATCTAACTTTCTCCGAACGTAGCGGCCGAGCTTGGGCGGCCGACGAACGAGCGCCCACGCCCGCGATCACCACCGTGCTCGAACGAAAAGACAAACCGTGAGCCGCCCGCTGGATCACTCCGGTCACGAGCAGCAAACTCGTACGCCCCGCCGACTCCTCAGTCGGCCGCCCAAGCGCGGCCGCTACGTTCGGAACAGCCGAAGGCCCTCGGTCTGCTGACAGCCCGAACCCCGACCGGCGCTCAATCCGCGCCGAGCACTCGCGCCGGATCGATGCGGGTGGCGCGCAGCGCCGGACGGGCACAGGCGACGAGCGCCGAGCCGAGCAGGCAGCCCGCAACCACCACCAGGGTCGTGGGATCGAACCGCGCGACCTCGAACAGCAAGCTCGCGAGCAACGCCGACAGCGCCCAGGCGCCGAGCAGGCCCAGTGCCACTCCGGTAGCGCCCAGGGCCAAGCCTTCGCCGAGCACCGCGGTCATGATCTGGAGGCGGCTCGCGCCGAGCGCCATGCGCACTCCGAACTCGTGGCGGCGTTGGGCCACCAGGTAGGCGGCGCCGTAGATACCGAGCGCGGCGAGCAGGATGGCGGCGAGCGCGAACGCCGCGAGCAGCCGCGAGGTGAAGCTCCAACGGGCGACCGACGACGCCACGGTCTCCTCCATCGTCGCGACGCGAAACACCGCGAGCTCGGGGTCGAGTGCCTTCACCGCCTCGCGGACTCCGCCGACCAATGCCCGCGGATCGCTGTCGCTTCGCACCATCACGGTCGCGCTCGCGACTTGCGGCGCTTGGGCGAGTGCCGCGTACATCGCCGGCGGCGCCGCCTCGGCAAGACCGTGCATCCGCTCGTTGGCAACCACCCCGACGATCTCGCGCTCGAGGCCCCAGAAACGCACGCGCTGGCCGAGCACCGGAGCGGCGGCGAAGTAGCGGTCGACCGTCGCCTGGTTGACCAGCAGCACCAGCGACGCTTCGGCGTCGTCGTGCTCGGTGAACAGCCGGCCGTCGATCAACGACACGCCGTTGGTCTCGAAGTAGCCGGCCGACACCATCCTCGTCTTGAGCTCGCCAAATTCGGCCGACTCGTCCTCGCGTCCGACGATCACGAAGCTATTGGTGAAGCCGGCGTCGAGCGGATGGTTCGAGGTGATTGCCGCCGCGCGCACCCCGGGGATCGCCTCGAGCTTCGCCAACAGATCACGGTTGAAGCGGTTGACCTCGCGCCACTTCGGATAGACCGCGAAATCGCGCGGGTAGCGCCCGGCGGGCAGCCGAAAGTCCGCGCGCAGCACCCGGTCGGCGGCAAAACCGGCATCGACTCGGCCGAGGTTCGAAAGCGACCGCAGCATCACCCCGGCGCCGAACAGCAAGGTGACCGCGAGCGCCGCTTGCACCACCACCAGCGATCGGCGCCCCCACGAACGACCGCTCGAAGCGGCGCGGTCACGACCGGACACGAGCGCGCTCTGGAGGTCGGACCGCCGCGCTTGGAGCGCAGGCAGGAGCGCGAAGGCGACAGCCACCACCGCCGCGACCCCCACCACGAAGGCGAGCACTCGCCCGTCGAGCTCGGGGCGGCCGAGAGCGACCAGCTCGGCGGGCGCAAGCCGCAGCAGCGCGCGCGCTCCGGCGAGCGCGAGCCACACCC
>JAQBHE010000649.1:0-2750 GCA_032128015.1 Holophagae bacterium | reverse complement strand
GGCAGGTAGACGTAGCCGAGGTCGGGATCGGCGGTGAGCGGAGCCCAGGCGCCGGTGTTGCCGGTGTACTCCCAAGAACCGTCTTCCCAAGTTTCGTGACCGAATTCCCCGGGGTGCGGAATGGTGTGGAAGGTCCAGAGGATGGCGCCGGTGCGCGGGTCGATGCCGCGGATGTCGCCCGGCGGGCTCTCTTTGCGGGTGGTCGCCGCCGGGAATGTCGAGCCGACCACCACGACATCGCCGACCACGATCGGCGGCGAGGTCGAGGTCACCGAGTCTTCGCGAGCGTACTGTCCGAGGCCCTGCATCAGGTCGATCTCGCCGCCGGTGCCGAACGTCGGATCCGGGAGTCCGGTAGCCGGGTCGAGCGAGAACAGCCGGAACGAGCGCGAGACGAAGAACAATCGCTCGGTGCTCCCATGGCGCCAGTAGGCGACGCCCCGCCCCGAGCCGCCGCGGGTGCGACCGGCGCGCTCGGGCTCCTCGGGCGTGAACGTCCACAGGGTCGCGCCGGTCGCGGGGTCGAGAGCGACTACGCTGCGGATGAAACCGACGGTGGCGAACAGCCGGTCGCCGACCTTGAGCGGCGTCGTCCGCAGATAGCTGTCGACGCTCTTCTGGCCGAGACTCTCCGAGCTCCACTGCCAGGCGACCGCGAGACCGCCGACATTGCTCCGGCCGATCTGGGACAGCGGCGAGTAGCGGCTCGAGCCGGCATCGCCGCCGTAGTAGTGCCACTCGCCGTCCTGGGTGCCCAGGCGCACGCCGGGCGTCCGATCGCAAGCGACCACAGTCGTCGCCAAGACGGCGACGACGATCAGCGTGCCCAACCGAGCAACGAGCCGACGAGCGATCGCCCTTGCCCCCTACTTTCCGGCGGCCGGAAAGACCGCAAACGCCTCGATCTCGATCAGCCAGTCCGCCACCACCAGCGCCGCCACCCCGACCGTCGAGCGCGCCGGCTTGGTCGGGTTCTCGGTGGTGCCGAAGACTTCGCCGAACGCCTTCGACCAGCCGTCCATGTCGAGCTTGCCTTCCTTCTGAGAATCCGGCACCAAGTAGGCACGGATGTAGACCACGTCGCTCATCTTGAGGCCGTGCTCGGCGAGCTGCGCAGAAATTCGCTGGAGGATGCTCTTGGCCTGGGTGTAGGTGTCGCCGTAGCGCGCGCGGGTGCCGGCCGCCGCGTTGCTGTCGGCGACTCCGGGAACCGTGCCGCTGGTCCACAGCGAGGCGCGGTTGGCCGGGATGACGACCCCGCCCGAGATCGGCGAGTTGGGATTGCCGTAGAACTGGACCTCGGACGGAGGCGCGGCGGGCGGCGGCGTCTGTGCGGCGCCTGCCGCCGCAATCACGACGCAGAGAACGAGCGCGCTGGCGACCTTGGCTTCGGACTTCATCCTGATCCTCCTCATCGCCTATCGACCTCCGTCACTGGTTCGCGAGGACACGCTCGCCGGTCCCGGAAGGGACAGTGCGACGTGCGCACCGGAATGGGTGCGACCGCCCACCGACAACACGATGTACTGCTTGCCTTGGTGCATGAAGGTCATCGGCGCGGTGTTGGTCGACGACGGGATCTCGACCGTCGCGATCCGCGCACCGGTCTTCTTGTCGTGGGCGTGGAAGCGACCCGGCGCCCCGCGACCCTCGCCGTACATCAGCAGGGTCTTGGTCACCAAGGCAGTGGCGTGGGTGGCCTGGCCCGGGTTGGGGATGTTGAGCCCTTTGAGATCGGGGTGGCCGGCGATGAAGTCCGGCGGGTCGCCGTTGGGGATCCACCACAGGTGCTCGCCGGTGTTGAGGTCGATGGCGGTGATCTTGCCGTACGGCGGCTTCAAGATCGGCAAGCCGCGAATCCGCGGCACGCCCTCGCGTCCGGTGACGTATTCGGAAATGGTCTTGCCGGTCAGCCGGAACTCCGGATCGGTCTGCTCCGTGCCCGGGATCAGCGAGGTCGAGCTGCAGGATTTGATCGACGCCACGTAGAGGATCCCGGTCTCCGGGTCGACCGCGGCGCCGCCGGGAATGTTGGTGCCGCCGTTGCCTCCCGGACAGGTCATCGACCCCTTGAAGCCGAGCTTGTTGTCGCGGTTGAGCGGCGGCAAGAACAGCGGCCCCATCTGGAAGTCCTTCATCACCTTCACCGCCTCGGCGCGCATCTCGGGGGTGAAGTCGATCAGGTCGTCTTCGGTGATGCCCTGCATTTCGTAGGCGGCGGGCCGGGTCGGGAACGGCTGGGTTGGCGACGTATGCTCGCCCGGGATCAGCGATTGCGGCACCGGTCGCTCTTCGATCGGCCACACCGGCTCGCCGGTCGCTCGGTTGAGCACGTACGCGAAACTCTGCTTGGTGGTCTGCACCAGCGCCGGGATCTTCTTGCCGCCAACCGTGATGTCGACCAGATTCGGAGCGGTCGGGTTGTCGTAGTTCCAGATGTCGTGGTGCACCACCTGGAAGTGCCAGCGCCGCTTGCCGGTCTTCGCGTCGATCGCCAGGATGCTGGTCGCGAACAGGTTGTTGCCGGGAGAGAAGCCGCCATAGTCGTCGATGGTAGGGCCGTCGGTCACCACGTACACCAAGCCGAGCTCGGGATCGGCCGACAGCGGCGCCCACGAAGAGATGTTGCCGGTGTAGCTCCAGGCGTCGTTCTCCCAGGTGTCATGGCCGTACTCGCCAGGACGCGGGATGACGTCGAAGCGCCAGAGGTGCTTGCCGGTGCGAGCGTCGTAGCCGAGGATGTTGCCCGG
>JAQBHE010000648.1:0-8431 GCA_032128015.1 Holophagae bacterium | reverse complement strand
CGAGCGCCCTGTCGCGCGTCGCACTGACCTCGGGGAATCTGACCTCCGGGAATCCCATAGCGCCAAGCTCGATCACCGCGGCATGGAGTCGCGCAACCGCCTCGGCGCCCTCACCGTCGTGGCGGTGACGTCGTGCCGCCTCGAGCTCCTGCCGGCAGCCAGCGAGCGGGTCGACTCCCGGAGGTCCATCGTCACGAAGCCGCGATCGCCGCCACCACAAGCCGGCGCCAGCGAACGCCGCGAGCATCCCGGCAACCGCCAGCTCACGTCCACCCCACGCCCCGCGCTGTGGCAAGACCTCGACCTCCAGGCCGTCCACCAGGGTCGATACCGGCGCCTCGCCAAACCGCGGCTGGTACCGCAGCTCGACCGGATCGATGACCAGCGTCCCAGAGTGCTCGGCTCGCAGTGCGATTCGGTAGGCGACCACGCTGCTGCCCATCTCGGTGCTGGTCGACGCCGAGACTCCGAGCTGCTCCACACCCTCGAGCGCGGGCAAGGCTGGCGGGCGGAGCACGTATTCCTCGAAGTCCCCCGCCCAGGTGACACGCACCTCGATCCCGAACTCGGCGCCGACCCGCGCTGGGGGGTCGACGAGCGCCACCTCAGCCGCCGGTGGGGTCAGCCGCATCGGCAACGACACCGCTTCTTCTTCTCGACTCCACGCCACCGCTGATCCCGATTCCGCCGCGGTACCAACCAGATCCCGAAACATCCCCGCCAGGCCCGACCAATCTCGGGCGCCGCGAGAGACCCCGACGATCCGTCCTTGGGGGTCGATGACGAAGGTGAGCGGAATGCTGCTCGCACCGTAGGCTCGCGCCGCTCGGCCTTCCTGGTCCCAGAGCACCGGCAGCCCGACTCCCACCTTCTCGACGAAGTCCGCAACGACCCCCCGGTCGGCGTCGACCGAGACCGCCAGGATGGTCACCGGCAGGCCGTCGAGGGCGGTCGCGAGCGCTTCCAGGGTCGGCATCTCAACCCGACAGGGTTGGCACCAGGTCGCCCAGAAGGTCATCACCAACCACCCTTGGTTGGAGGACAGCCAAACTCGCCCGCCGTCGAGCGCGGAAAGCTCGAGGTCGATCGCGGTGCTCGGAGGCTCGATCGGCGCGACGCCCTGCCTGGCGAGCAAACCAGCGATCTGCTCGTCACCGGCAACCGCGCTCCCGGACGACGGGAAGAACAGGCTGCCGGTCGACAGCCACAGCATGAGGGCGAGCAAACGCGTCATATTGACTTCCCAGAACCCCTGCAGGTCGGGTCAGGATGGCCGAGCCGCGACCGCAAACCTACCAACGCCGAGGGTCGAGGAGGCTCGCGACAGCTCGCGGCCACGACGAATCGCGGAATCACGGGGTCGCTGAATCACCGAATCGCTGGGTCGCTGAGTCGCTGATCTCCTGCGCGGGCGGCATCTCCTGCGATCTCCCCGATTGACGAGGCGACCCCTCGCCACCGACAAGGTAATCGTGGTGCAAGGATCGGACCAGGAGCCGGCCGAGGGCTCAGCTATCATCTCGAGCCAGTGAGAGAAAGTCAGTGTGCAGTGAGAGAACTCCAGTCGTGAGAGGTCCGGTGCGGCTCGAGATCACGCCCGCGGAGGGTCCGCCTTTCGATCGCCTGCTCCAAGAGGAGTCGCTGGTGATCGGACGCGCGTCGACGTCGGACCTGGTGCTCGCCGACCCGTTTCTGTCGCGCCATCACGCCCGCCTGTTCCACAAGGACGGCGAGCTGATGATCGAGGACCTGGGCTCGCGCAACGGCACCCAGCTCAACAAGGTCGATATCGTCGGGCCGACGGTGGTGCGCTCGGGCGACGTGGTTCGGGTCTCCGGGAGCCAAATCTCGTTCTTCGACGACTCCGCCTCCTCCGACGACCAGCAACGGTCCGATCTCGGTGCCACCATTCTGCGCTCGGCTTCGGAGCTGCTCCGCGACTCCGACACCGGGGTCGCGCCCGACCTGGTCGAGGGCGAAGTCGCCCTCCGTGCGTACGCCAACCGACTCAAGAGAATCAACGAGATTCACGAGGGGCTGAGCCGGTCGCTCCATTCCGAGGAACTGTTGGAGCTGATCCTCGAACGCGCCTTCGAGCTGCTGCGGCCGGAACAAGGAGTGATCTTCCTGCGCGATCCCCGCGGGGAGTACCAGCGCGCCGCGAGTCGTGGCGGTGTCGACAGCAAGGCGCCGTTGTCGCGCGCCTTGATCGAGCAGGTGTGCGTCAAAGGGATGGCACTGGTCGCGCTCGACGCCGCCAGCGACGAGCGTTTCGCCGGCGCCGAGAGCATCATCATGAGCGGCATGCGATCCCTGGTTGCTGCCCCTCTGCTCGACGCCGAGGGGTCGCTCGGAATGATCGTGCTGTCCTCGAGAGCCGCACAGCGCGAGTTCAGCGCGGAGGACATGCAGTTCCTGGTCTCGCTGGCGTCGATCGCCGCGCTCAAGCTGCGCAACGTCGCGCTCACCGTAGAGGCAGTCGAGCGGCGCAAGCTCGACGCCGATCTCGCGCTCGCCCGGCGGATCCAAGAGTCGCTGCTTCCTGCCGGGCTGCCCGTGGTGCCTGGCTTCGAGCTGTTCGCCCTCAACGTTCCGTCGCGGGGGGTCTCGGGAGACTACTTCCAGGTCGTGTCCCGAGCAGGCGGCGCGGAGTGCGCGCTGTTGATCGCGGACGTGTCTGGCAAGGGAATCCCGGCGGCCATCGTCACCGCGTCGCTCGAAGCCCTGACGACCGGGCCGATCGAAGACGGCCTCGATCCCGCCGAGATCTTCCGCGTGGTCTCGCGCCGGCTGTTCCGGCGTACGCCGCCCGAGAAATACGCCACCGCGTTCCTCTGCGTGGTCGACGTGGCGAGCGGAGCGCTGACCTACACCAACGCCGGACACAATCCGGCGATCCTGGTTCGCGCCACCGGCGAGAGTCAGCATCTAGCGGCCTCGGGAATGCCCCTCGGGCTGGTGGTGAGCGCGGACTACTCCTCCGATCGCGCCACGCTCGGCCCCGGGGATACCCTGGTGATCTACACCGACGGCATCACCGAGACCGAGAACCAGGACGAGGAGCAGTACGGCCTCGATCGGCTCGATGGCCTGGTCCGGGAACATCGCCACCTCGACCCGAGTGCCCTCGGGGCCGAGATCAACCGCGACCTCGAGCAGTTCGCGGCCGGAGTGCCGGTCGCCGACGACCGCACCTTCATTGTTGCCAAGCGGGCCGGATAGTGCGAGACGCGATCGAGCGCATCGCCGGCGGAGCTTGGCTCGGAGCCAGCCTGACCATGTTTGGAGCCTGCGCCGCCGCCCCCACCGAGCCCGGCGTCGCCGTGGTCATGGTTGAGTACCGCGAGGCCCACGAAGAGTGGCGGCAGAATCGCATCGCCGCGCTCCGGCGGCCGGAGGGCTGGCTGACCCTGATCGGTCTGCATTGGCTTCGCGCCGGATCGAGCAGCTTCGGGAGCGGCGTCGACAACGATCTGGTGATCCCGGAGCTCCAGTCGCTTGCCGATCGTCCTTCGACACTCGGCGACCTGGTGCTCGAGGGTAGCCGGGTGACCCTCGAACCGTCACCCGGATCGCAGATCACCACCGCCGCCGCGCCGGAGACCGTGGTCGCCGATCGCCTGCTCCTGGCCAGCGACCATCCGGGAGGCCCCACCGAACTGCGGGCCGGCTCGCTGTCGTTCCAGATCCTCGAGCGCGGCGGGGAGTTGGGGGTGCGGTTCCGCGACCTCGAGTCTCCCCGTCCCGCCGAGCTGGGCGCGATCCCGGCGTTTGCCCTCGACCCCAAGTGGCGGTTCGCGGCTCGCTTCGAGAAGGCGCCGGACCACCGCATGGTACCGATCCCGAACATCCTCGGACGCACCTACGACCAGCCGTCGGTAGGCAGCGTGGTGTTCGAACACGCCGGCGAGACCTACCGGCTCGACGTCATCGGTGACGATCCCGCCGAGTCCCTGCTGCTGGTCGTCGGCGATCCCACCAACAGTGTGACCACCTACGGCGGCGGCCGCTATCTGGCGGTCGAAGTCGGCGCGGACGGCGCGGTCGAACTCGACATCAAACGGCTCTACAACCCCCCCAGCGTGATCACCGAGTTCGCCACTAGCCCGCTACCGCCGCCGCAGAACCGGCTGCCCTTCGCGATCGAGGCCGGCGAGCAGGCCTACGCGACCGCAGCTCACTAGCTCAGCTCAGCTCAGCTCAGCTCAGCTAGACCGGCAATCGTCTGCGCTCCCGGAAGTTGGGGATCGCGGCAGGAACCCGCGGCTGCTTTCCGTCTCTCTGGGAAACCCGCCGTCCGCGGTCGTGGCCAAGGGCCAATGCCAGCGGCCGGCGATACCCGGAGAGACGTCATGACCGCGCGCCGACCTCCGCCTTCCCATCCCGGGCCCGGCCCCGGTTCTTCCACGCTTCATTCGCTGGCTTTCGCGCGGGTCGCTCGCCATCGCATCGCGCCGACCTCCGCCTTGTGGTGGCTCGTTCTGGTGCTGTTCGCGGCCGCGGTCTGGCGGCTTGGGGAGCAGGCGGCGGCCAGCCTGCAAATCCTCACCACGCCACCGATCGTGCTGGTGACTCCGCCGGTTCCGGCGACGATTGACCTCGCCCCTGGGTCGCGGTGCAACGACCAATCGGACTTCGCCGCCGTGCTGCCGCCTGAACCGGATCCGCGGTTGGCGGAGCTCGAAGATCGGATTCGCGACCTCCAGGTGCGCAACCAGCTCCTCCGCAAGTATCTCGATCGTCAAGCCGCCCCAACGCCGGCGCCTGCGACGCCGGTCGCCCAACCCGCGCGTCGCGCGGCTCCACGAGCGCCCCGACTGCGAACCTCGACACCCAAAGTACAGCTGATCGGCAGCGATGCGCTGATCAGCGGCACGGTGACCAACGGCGAGGAGGACGACTGGAGCGTCCGCCTGGAGATCGAATTGCTCCGCAACGCCCGGGTGATTCGCACCGACACCGTCGACCTCGTGCTGCCGGCGCACAGCACCAGCCCCTATGCCGTCAGCATGCCCACCAGTCTGGGCGACGGTACTTACTCCGCCCGGGTCACCCTCGAGCCTTGAGGACCGGTTGATGGGAGGGGCAGCGGCCCCAATCGCGGGTCACGTCGCGGTCACGTCGCGAGCCAGGGTCAGATCCACGATCTCCTGGCATAGGCCGTCGAAGTCGATGCCGGCGACGGCCGCCGACTGCGGCAGCAGGCTGGTTGTCGTCAGGCCGGGCAGGGTGTTGGCCTCGAGGCAGAACGGTCGCGAATCGCGATCGAGACGGAAGTCGACCCGGCTGAAGTCTCGGAGTTTGAGCAGCCGGTGGACCTCGAGCGCGAGCGCGCGCACCTCGTCGCTGAGTGCCTCGGGAATCGCCGCCGGAAATGTCTCGACCGCGACTCCGGGGGTGTACTTGCTGCGATAGTCGAAGACCTCGCCCGGGCTCGCGATCTCGCCGACTCCGAGTGCGCGGTCGCCGAGCACACCGACGGTCAGCTCGCGCCCGTGCAGGAACGCCTCGACCAGCACTTCGCTGTCGTAGCCCAGCGCCTCTTCGACCGCGATGCCCACTTGGGCCGCGGTCCGGGCCACGCTCAACCCGACCGTCGAGCCGACCCGCGACGGCTTGACCACCACCGGATACTCGAGACGCTCGAGCTCGCGGTCAGCGAGGGGCCACATCCACCAGTCTGGAGTCGGCACGCCGCCGAAGCGCAGCAGCCGTTTCGAGATGTCCTTGTCCATCGCCAGCACGCTGCCGATCGAGTCGCTGCCGGTGTAACGCAGGCCCTTCGCTTCGAGCAACGCCTGAAGACTGCCACCCTCCCCGTCGCGCCCGTGGAGCACCAGGAACAGCAGATCGGCCTCGACAAATGCCGACGACGACAGCAAGCCGATACGGTCCTCGCGGCTCGCCAGCACCTCGAGCTCGCTGCGGCGCGGCGGCGCGGCGCCCACCGCGCCAGCAAGCAGTCGCCGCTCGCCTTCGCCGTCGAGCGTGCCGTTACCAGTGTCGACGACGGTCACTTGGTGCCCGAGCCGGCGCAGCGCGGCGACCACCTGTCCGGCGCCGGCGAGCGCGACGCGGCGCTCCGGCGTCGCCCCGCCGGTAACGACGGTGATCCGCCGTCGGATCACGGTCACCGAATCACCCGGCGGCTCGGAGAGCTTCTCATGGCCCGACATTCTGCCTCTCCTCGCATCGGGGGCCCAAGTCGCGAATCCATCCGCGACCGCGCGCGTCAGCCGAGCCGGCGCGCCAGTTCGTCGGCGACCGCGAGACCGGCGACCGTCGGTCTCAGCCATTGCCGGTCGCGGCTGAGCAAGCCGCGTGCGCATAGCGCCTCGATCTCCGCCTCGCGGGTGAGCTCGAGATCGTAGCCGTAGACCTCGCGCAGGCGCCGCACGTCGACACCGGCCGAAGTCCTCAGACCGAGAAAGACCGCTTCGAGTCGTAACTGGGCATCGGTCAGCTGCTCGGCGTCTTCGATCGGCGTGCCGCGGCTCGTGAGCTCGGCGTAGCGGCGCCAATCACGGGCATTCCACCATCGCCTCCGGCCGTCGAACGAGTGCGCGGAGGGACCGAGCCCGAGGTAGGCCGCGTGACGCCAGTACTTCTGGTTGTGGCGAGAGCGGTCGCCCGGTGAGCGCGCGAAGCTCGACACCTCGTAGGCCTGATAGCCCAGCTCCGCGAGGCGACGATGGGTAATCTCGAACAACGGACCTCGGGCCTCGTCCCCAGGCAGCGCGAACCTGCCGCGCGCGGGCAGCCGCGAGAATGGAGTGCCCTCGTGGACCGTCAGCTCGTAACAGGAGAGATGGCTCGGACCGAGCTCGCCCACCCGCTCCAAGGTCGACGTCCAATCGTCGAGGCTCTGGCCCGGGAGGCCGTAGATCAGGTCCACCGATGCGCCGTCGAGTCCCCCGGCCACGGCATCGACGATCGCTGACCGCGATCGCCCCGAGCGATGGCGACGGCCCAAGAAGCGCAATTCCTGGTCGTCGAGCGCCTGGACGCCGAGGCTGAGGGTACCCACTCCAAGTCGTCGCCACTCGGCAACCCGCTCGGCGTCGACGTCCTCGGGGTTTGCCTCGAGGGTTACGTGCATCTCGGACGCGAGGACGAATCGTGACCGCAGCCGGTCGAGGATCTCGGCGAGCTCCGGCGCCGGTAGGAACGAGGGTGTGCCGCCGCCGAAGTAGACCGTGTCGAACTCGACTTCGGGAGCGCTCCAACGGTCGATCTCGTGGAGCAAAGCCGAAAGCCAAGTTCGTCGATCCCGCTCATCACCGCGGGTCACCGCGAAATCACAATACGGACAGATCGCGGTGCAGAACGGCACGTGGATATACAGCCCCGCGGGCCCGACTGCGGCGGCGATCCGGCTGGGGCGAAACTCCGCTTCGATGGTGGCGGTCTCGCCTTCCTCCTCCGCTCTCACGGCCTTTCCTCTCCGCTACGCGAACCGATGGGGGACCTCCGGCGTGCGCTAGGCTGCCCGTGTCGAGATCGCGACGCGTGCTCGAGCGATCTCAATGCCGAGGCCGCAACTCGGAGGTCCAGTCGATGCTCACGACCGTCTCCAACCTCTCGCACTCCCCCCGCCCGCGGACAGCCGCGGTCTGGGCGCTCCTGCTCGCGAGTGCAGCGGCCGGACAGCTCTTCGGCCAGCCCCCCTCCCCGAGCACCCAGAAGGGCTTCGAGCTCTCCGCCTACCTGCCCGGCGCGGTCGGCGACTTCTGGTCGTTCGCGGTTCCGGGAAACCCCGAGCCCTGGCTGCTGACGGTCAGCGAGGCCCGCGCCGTCGGCGGCCTCGCGACCCGGCGTTGGGACGACAGCACGGGTGCCTACCAGCTTCTCGCCATCGACCCCGGACGGGCACTGCTGCTCCTGCGATCCGAGACTGCGACCGGCCTTGGCGCGCTCTTCGAGCCGCCGGCGTCCCTGGCACCGGCGGTGCTCGAGGTCGGCGCCCGCTATGAGAGCGAGTCGGCGTATCAAGAGTTGGTCGATGGCACAGTCGCCGGCCAGGGCCGACAACGCGTAACCGCAACCGTCACCGGGCCGGCGTCGTGGACCACAGCGGCCGGGACGTTTGCCGGCTGTTTGGGTCTCCACCTCGACATCATTCGTGAGTCGAGCGACGGGGCAAGCACCTCGACCAAGCTCTTGGTCCAGCTGGCGCGGGGCGTCGGGCCGGTGGACATTCACTCGGTGACCTCGACGGAGTCGGCAGATGGCGTTCGCGAGGAACCCGTGGACTTTCATGGCGAACTCGAGGAGGCGGCCATCGGCGACCGCTTCTGGCCTCCAGACCCGCCATGACGGGCGGGAGGAGCCCGCCGGGCCGCAGGAGCCGGCCGGGCGGGAGGACCCGCCTTGGGCGAGCGGAGCCCGCCGGGGCGGGAGGACCCGCCTTGGGCGGGAGGAGCCCGCCGGG
>JAQBHE010000647.1:0-8911 GCA_032128015.1 Holophagae bacterium | reverse complement strand
CTCGTCACTGCCGCCTCGTGGGGAGTGGTGACAACCACGATCCCGCTAGATGTCTTGAACCCCCGAACTTGACCTCACAGATCAAGTTCTTGCTGGCGGGGTTCGAGACTCTCAACGGGCTCCCAGGAGCCCGTCTTGCTGGGGAGGGCGAACGCCCGGAGCCCGCTAGTCCATAGCCCTCCGCCCTTGGTAGGTGGCACCGGCAAGCCGTGTCCCCTCTGAGGGTAGCGGCCGAGCTTGGGCGGCCGACGAACGAGCGGGAGGGTGGGCGCACTCCACTGCGCCCGAACGAACGGGACTCCTGGCGCTCGCTCGACCTCCACCTCAATTCGCAGCGGCGCTGTACGACCCGTCAACTCCGCAGTCGGCCGCCCAAGCTCGGCCGCTACCCCCGGAGGGAACATTCGCAAATCGCCTTCCGAAGCGGCCGCGCCGCTCGGCCGCTACCCCAGGAGCGCTTGCCGAGGTGTTTTGGATGAGGGGGTGGGCTCTATTGGGAGCGCCCGCGGCTAGACTCCTGACCCCGACCCAGGAGCCCACATGCCCGACCTCGCGACCTTTCATCCCATCGTCGTCCACTTCACGATCGCGTTGCTGGTCGCGGGTGTGGTGCTGCGCTGGGTGTCGCTCACCGGCCGGGCGAAGTTCTCGCACCACGCCGCGGCCACTCTGATCATCGCCGGCGCTCTCGCCGCGGTGATCGCTGTCGAGTCGGGCACCGACGCCCATGGCCCCGCCGAGCGGATCCCAGGCGCTCGATCGGCGGTCCAGGAGCACGAGGAGCACGGCGAGCGAGCGCGCAACGTCGCCCTATTCCTCGCCGCCGTCGAGATCGCGGCGCTCGCCCTCACCTGGAAAAAGTACCGCCGCGCGCGCCTCGCCTGGATCGCCTCGGCGGCGATCGGCGCGATCTCGCTGTTCGTTCTCTACGAGGCGGCCGAGCACGGCGGCGAGCTGGTCTACTCCTACGCGGGCGGCGTCGGCACTCGCTCCGGCGAACCGGAGGACGTCGGGCGGCTGCTCCTCGCCGGTCTCTACCACCAAGCGCGGCTCGATCGCGACGCTGGCAACTCGGCCGCTGCCGCCGAGCTCGTCGCGCTCGCGGCAACTCGCTTCCCCGACCAGCCGGAGGTGCAGTTGCTGCGCGCGGAGTCGGAGCTTCGCGATCTCGACGACGCAGCCGGCGCTCTCGAGCTGCTCCGCGCCTCGCCCAGCGGCGAGGGCAGGCTCGCGCTGCGCCATGGCATGTTGATGGTGGAGGCGCTCGCTCGAACCGGCGATTTCGTCGCCGCGCACCGGGAGCTCGAACGGCTCGAAGCCGAGTTTCCCGAAAACCGCGGGATCGCGCGCTCGCGCGAGCAACTCGAGCAGTTGGAGTCGGCGGTGCCAGCGAAGGCAGGCGAGCCCTCGACCCCAGCTCCGGAGCCCGGAGCCTGACGCCAGGGTCGTCAGATGGGCCCGACCGCAACTCCGCTCGGCGTGCAGCTGGAAGACGCGGCCAGCGATTCACGTTTCGACGCCCTCCAAGCCCGCCTGCCGCGGATGTTCGAGCGCATCTTCCCCGACCCGCTCGAACCTAGGGTCGTCCTGGTGGTGCCCAGCCTGAGCATGGACCCGGCGGCGCTCGCCAAGGTCAAAGGCGTCCACCACTACGAGGAGCGAATGCTGTGCATGCTGATGCTACTGCGGCTGCCGCGCACGCGGGTGATCTTCACCACCAGCCAACCGATCGCGCCGGCGATCGTCGACTACTACCTCAACCTGCTGCCGGGAGTGCCAGCGATCCACGCCCGCGAGCGGCTGCACTTGCTCGCCTGTCACGACGGTTCCGACGAGCCGCTGACCCGCAAGCTGCTCGCTCGCCCGCGCCTGCTCGAGCGTATCCGGAGCCAGCTCGGCGACCCCGAGCGCGCCCACATGAGCTGCTTCACGGTCACCAACCTCGAACGCGATCTCGCCCTCGAGCTCGACGTGCCGATCTACGGCTGCGACCCGCGGTTGGCCGGTCTCGGTACCAAGAGCGGCAGTCGCAAGGTGTTTCGCGAAGCCGGCAACCTGCTCGCCGACGGCGAGGAGGACCTGCGCGACCCCCACCACGTGGTGGCGGCGCTGGCGGCGCTCAAGCGCCGCAACCCCGGGCTCCAGCGGGCCGTGGTCAAGCACGACGAGGGATTTTCCGGGGAGGGCAATGCGATTCTGCCGCTCGCCGCCGCGCCCTGCGATGCCGGGCTCGAAACCTGGCTCCACCGCGAGCTGCCGCGGCGTATCCGCTTCACCGCTCGCGGCGAGACCTGGGATCGCTACGCGGCCAAACTCGCGGAACTGGGCGGCATCGTCGAGACTTTCATCGAAGGCTCCCACAAACAGTCGCCGTCGGTGCAGTACCGAGTCGATCCGCTCGGTCGACTCGAGGAGATCTCGACCCACGACCAAGTGCTGGGAGGCGCCGGGCGCCAGGTCTTCCTCGGCTGCACCTTCCCAGCACGCCGCGCCTATCGCCAGAGCCTCCAGCAAGCCGGCCGCCGGGCCGCCGAGATCCTGTGCGACCGCGGCGTGCGCGGCCGGTTCGCGATCGACTTCATCACCGTCCCCAGCGCCGAAGGCTTCGTCCACTACGCCGTCGAGATCAACTTGCGCAAAGGCGGCACCACCCACCCCTTCATGGCTCTCCAGTTCCTCACCGACGGCCGCTACGACCCGGAGAGCGGTCTCTACCGCACCGCCGCCGGCCAAACTCGGGCGTACTTCGCGAGCGACAACCTCGAGGACCCGAGGTACATCGGCCTCACCCCGCGCGACCTCATCGACATCGCGGTGGCGCGCGACCTCCACTTCCACAGCGCGTCCCAACAGGGCGTGGTGTTCCACCTGATCGGCGCCTTGTCCGAGTTCGGCAAACTCGGTGTGATGTGCGTAGCGCCGAGCGTCAAGGGCTCGCGCAAGCTCTACGACGACACCGTGTCGATCCTGGGCGCCGAGGCTGCGCGACGGTAGTCGAGGACGCCGAGGGGCCTGGCAGGTGGACTCAACGCCCCTTGCGGGCCGCCACGCCAGGACTCAACCCGCAGCCGCCGCGCGCAGCTCTTTCTGGCGCGCGCGGTTCATCTCGGCTTCGCGCATCGCGACCTCCGGACGTACTCCCGGAGCGGTGCTGGCAATCCCGTAAGACAGGTACAGGGGCGGTCGGATCGCCGTTCCCTGACCGAGGATCACCGCCACCCCTTGGATTCGCTTCTGAGCGATCGAAGCATCGAGCCCAGGAGCCAGGACCAGGAACTCGTCGCTGCCGAGGCGGAACACGTGGTCGGTGGGCCGGAACGCGCGGACCACCGTCCGCGCGAGCCAAGTGAGGCAGCCGTCGCCGACTTCCAGACCGTAGGTGTCGTTGATCTGCTGGAAGCCCTCGAGCTCGATCGCCACCACGCTGCCATCTGCGGCCTGATCGAACACCTCACGGAGCTTGGTTCGATTGCTGAGTCCGGTGAGGGGATCGACGTCGGCGAGCTTACGCAGGCTGTCGTAGGAGTCCTCCAGGCGCTGGTGGACATCGTCGCGGGCCGCAGCGCGTGCCCGCTCGAGGGCCCGCAACGAAGCCACCGCGATCACCAGATCGACGATCACGGCAACCGCGACCACGCCACCCCAAGTCGACCCGGGCCCTGCCGCCCCCCACCAACCAGCAAGACCGAGCGCCGACAGCACGCCGGCCGACGCCACCACCATCGGCAACATCGAGGCCTCTCGGCCCGGGTTGCTCCGGAGCACCAGAAGTCCGCCAACCGCCAGTACTACGCCGACCAGGATCGCCTGGACCGCCGGCAAGTCCCTGGGATCGGGGATGGCGAGCACCAGGAGTAGCCCCCAGAACGCGGCGAAGTACGCCAGCTGACGGTTCCCGATTCGGGTCGTCGCCTTCGGTCGCAAGTGAAGCTCGAGGCCGCGGACCAGCAGCGTCGCGAAGAGGGTGCGGGCGACCGCGAAAACGAACATCAACGGCCGCACGAGCCAGGGTTCCGATCGCAACGACCCGGTGCCTGGAACCCCCGTGTCGAGGAACACCGTGTCGAGGAACACCAGAGCCAGGCCGACCGCCACCGCCGCCGACTCCGCGAGCCAGGCCACCCGCCACAGATCGTGGTCGGGGCGCCGGTGCGAATGGGCGATCAGCAACGCGACAGCCGCGGCGAGCACGGCCGCCGCGCACCATGCACCCCACGCGAAGGCTCTCGGATCGAAGTTCTGAAGGTCCATTTCGACGACGCGGGCGACAACCCCGATCAGGCCCGATTAGGCCCTCGGGGCCGATCCGTGACGCTCGGGAAAAACCGCGGCGATCCTATCAAGGTCCCGAGCCGGCAACTCGCTGCTACGCTGCCGGCCGATGGCGCCCCTCGGTCTCGACATGGCGCTCGCGAGCGCTGCGGTCCTGGTCCTCGGATCGTGGATCGGAATCACGATCGCGCCCGTCCGGCGGTGGCCGCGATCATCGTTCCTCGACCCGCACCGCGACCTGGTTCCGGCGCGCTCTGTTCCAGCGCGCGCACCCCGGGTCGTCGCGGTGGTCCCGGCGCGCGACGAGGAAGCGACGCTCCCCCGCGCCCTGCCGTCCCTGGTCGCCCAGGAGGAGCTCGAGCGGGTCGTGGTGGTCGACGACGACTCGGCCGACCGCACCGCTGCGATCGCCGAATCCGCGGGCGCGATCGCGATCGCCGCCGGGCCACGCCCCGCGGGGTGGAGCGGCAAGGTTCACGCCCTCGCCCGCGGTGTCGAGTGGGCGGCCGCGATCCCTTCTGGCTGCGAATGGTTGCTGTTCTCCGACGCCGACATCGAGCACCGACCGGGATCGATCGCTGCCCTCTTGGACCGCGCGCAGGAGGGCCGCTATGACCTGGTGTCGGTGATGGCGAGGCTCCACGCCGGTTCGACCTGGGAGCGGCTGCTGATCCCGCCGTTCGTGTACTTCTTTCACCTCCTCTACCCTTTCCGGCTGGTTCGTGATCCGCGGTCTCGAGTCGCCGCGGCCGCCGGCGGCTGCGTGCTGATCCGCAAAGCGGCCCTCGAGCGAGCCGGTGGCCTCGCAGCGATCGCTGGCGAGCTCATCGACGATGTCGCGCTCGCGCGGGCGGTCAAGGACTCAGGCGGACGGGTGTGGCTCGGCCTCGATCCCGGAATCGTCTCGGTGCGTCCTTACCGCGGTCTCGGCGAGCTGTGGAGCATGGTGGCGCGCAACGCATTCGTGCAGCTGCGTTTCCGGTGGGATCTGCTGGTTCTCGTGGTCGCTGGAATCGTTCTGTTGTTCGTTTCTCCGCCGGCATTCGTGGCATGGGGGCTGCTCGAGGGCACAACGGTCGGCTGGTCGACCGCCGGGGCCGGTCTCGCGGCGTGGACCCTCCAGGCGTTCGGGCTCCTGCCGTGGGTCCGCCACCACCGCGTGCCAGGGCTCTACGCCTGGACCATGCCGCTGGCCGCCGGTTTCTACGCGGCCATGACTGTCAGCGCGGGCTGGAACCACCTGCGCAGACGAACGTCGACCTGGCGCGGCCGGGGCTATGGTGTCGGCCGCGACGGTACTCTGGGCTCGGCCGCGGCCACCCCCGAGGCCGCAAACAGCGCCGCCGAGCCTTCGCGGGAGCGGCGATGAGCACGATGATCCTGGCCGGTCTCATCGGCCTGCTGACGCAAGCCGGTCCGCCGGCCGCCGGGGCACCGAGGTCCGAGCCCGCCGATCTCAGGATCCTCAGCCCGAGCGCCGACGATCCGCGAATCGCCCTGGTGCTGGAAGGAGTCTCGTACTGGAACGCAACGTTCGCCGAGCTCGGGCTCGACCCACCCCTGCGGGTCGCGGCGGTCGAGATCCAGCACGACGCGCAACGACCCCTCGAGAACTACGCCCGTCTGATCTCGCAGCGCGCCGGTCGCGCCACTCCCGGTCGCGCCACTCTTGGAGGCGCCACTCCCGGAGGCAGCGAGCCAGCGCCGCCCCCGCGAGCTCCTCGACCTCGCCGGCGAGGTCGTGGTCTTGCTTTCGGTTCAGAGTCAACAGAGCCTAATGCCGTTCGCCTGGCCGCTACCCTCGAGCGAGCGCTACTTCGTCGGGATTCCCGGACCCGGCGATCCACCTGGCGGAGTGCGAAGTCCTCGCGTCGTCATCGCGCACGAGCTCGGGCACGTACTCGGACTCCGACACAACCGCGACCCAGGGACCCTGATGTGCAGCCCGTGCGCAGGATCACCTGTAGCCGACCCCGCCCGCCCCCTGCCCACGCTGACGCCGAAAGATCGTGCCCGGCTCCTCGAGATCCACGGCAAACGGGCGCCGGGGGCGACCGGAACGCTGCCGCCGGGCCCGGGTCCAGGCTAACGTCCTGCCTGACGCCGCGGCATCGGCCGCTCGGCGACGTCGTCGAGCAGCCCGCCGTGACCGAGAGCCACGACATCGGCGCGAGTCAAGCGCTCGCCGGCGACCATCCGCGGTAGCACCAAGTCGACGATGTTGGTCTTCGGGCTGCGAGCGCAGCCGGGAGCACCGAGCACCGGTACGTCGCCCAGATACGCGACCATCAAGAGATTGCCGGGGTCGACCGGCGCGCCGAAGCAGACCACGGTGCCGCCGGCGCGCTCGACCGCGCGCGGCGCCAGGTCATGACGATCCTGGATCGCGGTCTCACCGGCAAGCAGCACCAGCTCCACCCCGGCGACGACCTGCTCGCCGATCGCCACCGCCAGCCGCTCGAGACCCGACTCTTCGTCGAGACCGACGAAATCGACGCGGTCGAGGCGCGACCCCAGAGCCTCCAGGCGCCGCCGCAACGCGGTCTCGAACCCGGCGACGACCCGCTCCCGCGACGATGGCGCCGCTGCCACCACCAGCCCAGCCGACCGCGCCGGCAGCAACTGCAGCCAGAGCACCGGGCCGTTCGACCGTGCCTCGCCTTCGACCGCAACGACGGTTGCCTCCGCGACCGCGTAGGGGAGGATCTTGGTGGTGCCGATCATCTTGCCGCGGCTCACCGGAGTGCGATCGCGGACGGTCGCCAAGGTGACTCCTTCGCGCTGGTTGAGCTCGAGCAGGCGCTCGGAGACAACGCGCGCCAGTCCGGGCGCTTCGGCATAGACGTTCACCCGGCCGGTTGCCGGTCCGCTGAGACGCACGCCGCCGCCGACCACTGCCCGGGTGATCCGCTCGGCCGCCCGATCCTCACCGACATCGTCGGGCTCGAGGCGAGCGACGAATACCGTCGAGCGACCTAGCCCACGCAACAGCTCGAGGTCGGCAACGGTGAGCGCGGCGCCCTTGCGCAGAACCCGCCGACCCTCCCCGTCGGTGACGTTGTGGCCGAGGATTGCGCCTTCGGCGGCGGCGAGGTCGACAGGTCCGAAACGCACGGGACTCCTTCGTTCGAGTTTCGTTGGGGCTTCGAGCAACGGTCGGCCGTCAGAGAATGTCAAAGAATCCGGTGAAAGCCGCCGCTCGAGCCGCTGAACCGCGAGTTGACGACGTTGTTGAAGATCGACCCGAAGGTGTAGGTCAGCGACATATTGAGGCTGAACCGACTGTTGGTCGGAAGCGACCGACGGCCCAGCAGGATGTCCTCTTCGCTCGCTTCCGCGCTCGGCAGGTAGATCTGGTCACGCACCAACGCGGTGTTGCCGCTGAGCTCAATCGACAGCCCGCGAAACACTCGATACTCGAGGCGGCCGCCCAGGGTAATCCGATACAACTTGGGATCGGCCACGAAATGCGACAGTTCGATCCCGATACCGGTCTCGCCCCAGGGCTGCTTCAAGGCAAACGAGCCGATCACTCCTTGGTCGGTCAGGGTGTCTGCCGTCACCCCGAGAAGGGTCTCCTCGGCGAACTGGAATCGGGTCATCCCCAGGAAGTACGAAAACTTCAGCTCGCGCTCCGAGGACTCCGAGTAGGGGTAGATGTTGTACTCCGCCGCTGCCGCTACTCGATAGGACGGGTCGAGGTTGAGAAACGTGGATTGACGGGAACTGGCGCCCAGTCCGGCCCCCCAATGCGGGCCCAGGCTGCGCACCAACTGCGCGCCCGCACCGGAACCGCGGACGGTGCTGACGAACGACGTGCCATCGTCGAACTCGAAGGTGGTCTCCGAGAAATCACCGTCGATCCCGAGGGCGGTGCGCCACTTCGGAGTGGTTCGGCGGGCACTGAACGAGCCCGAAGCGCTCTGGCGATCCCGCCGGTCTTCGCCGGAGAAACCGGCGCTCGCCCGAGCTCGGTAGACCCAAGCTCGCCACGGGTCGTTGGCTGCGCCAGGCGCCGACTCCGCCCCGGGTTGGCCGTCGGGCTCGTGGTAGCTGATGACCAGTCCACGCGCGAGCGGCGTTTCCGAGACGTAGCGCATCAATCCCATCTGGAGAACCAGCAGCAAAGCCCGCCGCTCCTCGTCCGAGGTATCGGTGTCACTGGTGGTGACCGTCAGCTTCTGGTTGACCCCCGCGAAGCTCTCCTGACCGAGGAAGTTGAGGGTGAGCTCGCGGCCGGCGGCGGCGCGCTGATTGGTCACCAGCACATGCACCTGGGCATCGTGGCGGTCGCGCACATAGTTGACGTAGACGATCTCGCGACGCAGGAAGTCGAAATCGCAGCCGCGATCACAGTCGAGGAACACCCGCAGCGCTCCTGACCGTTGGCCGGCCTCGGCGAGCGCGCCGCTCTCGCCCCTGGCGGAGCTCCCGGCGAGCCAGGTCGTGAGAGCGAGCACGGTGACGAGAAGCTGACGCATCGCGGGTCCGACCCGGGCGCATGGTACTGGAACCGGCGGGCCGGTAGCTTCCTCGAGAACCCCAACTTGGATCCTCGGGTCAAGTCGACGGGTCTCAACGACCGCCGGGGCGGAAGGCGGGCAGGGCTGGAGGCCCGCTACACCATAATCCGCCGGAT
>JAQBHE010000646.1:0-8818 GCA_032128015.1 Holophagae bacterium | reverse complement strand
CAAAGCGCTCGTGCCAAAGCGCTTCGCTGCTTGGAAGGTCGACTTGCAGTTCTGACACCATGGGGTCAGGGATGCTAGCAGCCGCGCCTCTCGAGTCGGCGCGGGGTCCTGGCTCAGAGCCAGGACCCGGCGCGGGGCGGTTGCCCAGGCTGTGCCTCTACGAGCAACTCCGGATACCTGCGAACGGCTGAACCGGATAGGCAGGGACGGCGATGATCGATCACACAGCATCTTGCTGGAGGACGACCGCAGCTACGCTCGTTGCCGCTGTCGCACTCTCCCTCGACCCGAACTCGTCCGCGGCACAGTCTGGCGCTGCCGGCCTCAGCTACCGACTCGACCTCGAACGGGCGAGCGCGATCTGGCCCGGCGAGCCGCCGATTCGCGAGGTCGAGGATCTGTTCCGGGTGGTCGTCGAGCTGCCAGAGGATCGCATCGTGGTCGAGAGCCACCTGTTCGGCCCGACCGTCGTCATCATCCCATTCGCCAACGAAGACGGCGTCACCGACGCCGGCGGGCTGCCGGTCGCGCGCGGCGACCAGGCTCTCGCCGAGCTCTTCCTGCCCGGCGAGATCGGGATCGCGGTGCGGCACCGGCGCGCCGAACAC
The DNA here is from genome assembly GCA_032128015.1 of Holophagae bacterium. Lineage (GTDB taxonomy): Bacteria > Acidobacteriota > Thermoanaerobaculia > Multivoradales > Multivoraceae > JAQBHE01. Next base: position 8,210 of record JAQBHE010000646.1, on the reverse strand, counting down.
CGCCTGCTCAGCCTGGGCGCCAGCGTCGGCGAGCTCAAGGAAGAGCTCAAGTTCCGCGATGGCCACGCCGAGCTGCTGGTCGGAGTGATCCGCCAAGGGCAGCCCGGAGTCATCACCCTGAACATGCCGCAGGGCTACGAAGGCGGGCGATTCGCCACCGCCAACTATCCGCTGATCTTTTTCCAACCGGTGCTCCCGGCCTGGCTCGACGAGCCGAAGCGCCTGCGTTTTCGCGACAACATTCGGACCCTGATGCTGGGGTTCGACTCGGTGGCGCGGTTCCCGCTGTCATACATGGGTGGCGATCCCTTGGCGGCACGCGATCCCGAGGCGGTGCGCGAGCACACCGACAACCTGGTGCGAGCGATCGCCGGAGACACCGACGCTCGCGCCTGGTTCCGGCTGCCTGCGAACCAGCTCTACTGCTCGGAGCTCGGGCACTTGGCGATCAGCGCCGGGCTGCTGCTGCCGCTCAACGACCGCACGTTCGTGCCGCGAGTCGGCGCCGATGTGTGGGCACGCTTCAAGGCCCAAGTCACCGCTCACAACCGCGACGAGCCAAGCGCCTTCGACGAGCTCAACGACAACCCGCTCGCCAGCCTCGTGGAGCTTGCGATCGCTCCCGAGGATCTCGAGCCGGTGTTCGCCTACGCACCGAACCGTCGCTTGCGGGCGGAACGACTGGCGTTCACGCCGATGACCTTGGCCGACATGACCGAACAGTGGCTGCGCGCCTACCTGCCGCGCGAACGGCTGGGTGAGGACGTCGCACCACTCCAGGCCAAGCTCCTGGTCGCGCTCAAGCCGGCGCTGTGGTCTGCCACCGAGATCGATCGCCTGCCCGAGGGTGACCCCAGGCTCATCGAAGCCGACACTGTGTTCGCCGGCCTGGTCGCGACGCTCGGCGCTCGCCACGCGAGCTATCGGCGGATGCGGTCGGAGCTCGCGCCCTGGCTCGAGCGCGCGGCGGCGGTCGCCAACCCCCGCCCGGGAACCGGCGCCGGCTTGTTCATCCCGCCCAGCCTGTTTCACCTGATCGCCCAAGGCCGGTGGCCCGCCGACCTGGCGGGAGTGCGCTACGTCGGCCACGGTTTGCACTACTCAATGGTCCGGCGCGTCGACCCGCCCGCCACAGATACGCCGGAACACTGACCACGGGCGCGCCCCTCCGATGCGCAACCTCACCGTACGAGGGCCGTACAGCGGTTAGGCTAGGCCTCCGAATGTGCTGGGAGAACATTCCCCGGCTAGCAATGTCTTCCCGTCGCCAAGCGCCTCTGGCGCCAGCGTCTCCGGCGCGGCTCCCGGGAACAGCCGCGGAGCCTGCCTCGCAGAACGTCGCCCAGAAACCAGGAGCCGACCCTTGATGATCCGCCTGCACGACCTCGAGAAGTACTACGAGACCGCCTACGGCCGGACCTACGTCCTGCGCCGGATCAACCTCGAGGTCGAAGATGGTGAGTTCGTCACCGTCATGGGCCCATCGGGTGCCGGCAAATCGACGCTGCTCCACATCCTCGGCATGCTCGACGGGGACTGGCACGGCGAGTACGACTTCCTCGGTCAGCCGGTGCATGCGCTCAAGCCGAAGGAGCGCAACCGTCTCCACAAGGAGAACATCGGCTTCGTGTTCCAGAGCTACCACCTGATCGACAACCTCACGGTCTACGAGAACCTCGAGGTGCCGCTGTCCTACCGCAACTTCAAGCGCTCCGAGCGCGAGGCGTTGGTGTGCGACATCCTCGACCGCTTCCAGATGGTCGGCAAGCGCGACCTGTTTCCGAATCAGCTCTCCGGCGGCCAGCAACAGCTAGTCGGTGTGGCGCGGGCGCTGATCATCGAGCCGAAGATGATCCTCGCCGACGAGCCGACCGGCAACCTCCACAGCGCCCAGGGCCGGGAGATCATGGAACTGTTCCGCCAGCTCAACGAGCAAGGAACCACGATCATCCAGGTCACTCACTCGCACGAGAACGCCGCCTACGGCCACCGCGTCATCGAGCTCAAGGACGGCTGGCTGGTCTCCGACTCGAAGAAAGTGACAGGCACCGAAATATCTGTCGGTTGACACGAGGGCGACACGACAGATATTTCGGTGCCTGTCACTTCTCGGAGACCGCGGCGTGCAGACGCTCGAGGTTGGCGCGCATGCCGGCTGCCCAGTCGTAGCGGCCGCCCGGCGACGGCGCAGTCAGCGGGTCGAACACGACGTGACGGATCGAGCCGTCGAGGGCTGCTGCGACCTCGGCGACCGGCGGTTTCGGCCACAGCAGAATCGCCGGGGCACCACTCCTGGCCCAGGCGCGGACATGTCCGGTCTCGTGCTCGTCGGGCGCCGCGTCGGCCAGAAGCTCGTGGACCTCGAGCTCGAGCCCGTAGCCACGCGCCAGGTACTCGAGCCCGGGTCCCGCACTGCCCCAGTGCGATCCTGACGGAGCTGCCGAGAGGACTGACCGCAGATCCGCAGCGAGCGTCACCAGGGTGCGGTCGAGCGCCGCGTGGCGCTCCACGAGCAACGCCTTCGCGGCCTCGTCGTGACTCGCCCCGACAAGCGCCTCCATCACTTTCCGTGCTTGCCCGCGAAACAGCTCGGGATCGAGCCAGGTCCCAGGAATCGGACGGCGGTGGGAGTGCTCGCCTTCGGCGCCGTGGGAGTGGGTCGGCCCCTCCTCCTCGATCAGCACGACCCCGGCGGTGGTGTCGACCACCCGGCTCTCGGGCAAGCTCGCGATCTCCCGCCACGTTTCCCAGCCCGCGCCCTGGACGAAGATCCGGTCGGCGGTCGCGAGCTCCAACAGCTGATCGGCACTCGGCGCCTGGCCGCGCTCGAGATCGAGCATCGATCGCCCCCGCCAATCGACGCGGTCGCCGGCGATTTGCTCGACCAACCAGGCGACCGGCCACGAGGTCGCGGCGACCGCGACGCGAGGTTCCGCGCCGATCTTGTCGCCCGCTTCCGGTGTCGGGACCGCGCACGCCACCAAGATCGAGATCACGGCCGCGAGCACCCAGAGACCATCCTTGGACATCGACTCGACCGCTCCTCTTCCGGGCCGTGGACCACGAGCCCGAGACCCGGATTCTACCCGTGCCTGCAAGTCCCCACCGCCGCCGCTCCTCGGGGCCGGCCGCGAAGCTCCTGCCGGGATCTTCCATGGGTTCGCGATACCGATTCCCGTGACTGTCGCTACCTTGATCTCCCACGACGACGAAGAGGGTCTCGTCGAGTGCGTCCGCCGATCCGGTTTGGTGTACCCTGACGGTCGATCAACCCGCTGTCGGAAAGGGGAGTCGAGATGGGAGTGTCTTTGACATGGAAGGGTCTGGGGCCGGTGCTCGCGCTCGCGGCGTTGTCAACGGTTGGGTCGGCGTCTGCACAGCCGACCGGTTTGTCCGGGTTAGAAGAGAACGCAGCGGTTTTCTCCGATTCGGAGGGCGTCCCTCACATCTGCTCCGCCAGCGAACGCGACGCCTTCTTCCTGCAAGGCTACCTGCACGCACGAGATCGGTTCTTTCAGATGGACGTGCTGCGCCGCACGTTCAGTGGCACCCTGGCCGAGCTGCTGGGGCCATCGGCCCTCGCGTCGGACATCCAGTTCCGGACTTTCGGTCTGCGACGCGCCGCGATCGAGACCCAGGCGGCCCTGGCTGCGGCAGGCCTCAACGAGTCGACCGCGGCCCTCGCGGCCTACTCCGCCGGCGTCAACGCCTACCAGCAGAGGAACCCGCTGCCGCAGGAATACGCGACCCTCGAGCAAACTCGGTCCGCAGCATGGTCGGCGATCGACAGCCTGGTGATCTCCAAGGGAATCGCCTTCGGCCTCTCCTTCGACCTCCTGGACCTCGAGCTCACCGTCGCGGCGCAGGCCTACGCCGCCGCCGGGGCAGCCCATGGATTCGACGGCCTGGCGCTGATGTTCGAGGATGTTTACCGGGCGGCGCCGTTCGATCCCGCGCTTTCGCTTCCTCCCGCTCTCTCGACAACGGGCGCCGGCGCCGTAGCGTCTGGCGACCGCGCGTCGCTGATCGCACCAGACGAGCGGACGGCTCACCTGGCGCGCGCCTACCTCGAACGGATCCGCGGCATCGGGTCGCTCGACCGAGTCGTCCGCCGCGACTTCACCGCCTCTGGCAGCAACTGGTGGTTGCTCTCGGGAGACAAGTCCGCGACGGGTCACGCGATGCTCGCAAACGATCCCCATCAAGCGCTCGACCTGCCGGCCACGTTCTACCCGATCGGCCTCGCCACCCGACCACCGGCATCAGCCAGCGGCGCTGGGGACGCGCGGGCTGGCGGCAGTGCCGGCGGTTGCGCCGGGGGCGGTCTGAATGCTGCCGGGGTCGGTTTTCCGGGCACTCCCGGCCTCGCTCTCGGCTGCAACAACGCGGCCTGCTGGGGCGCCACCGTCAACCCGATGGACGTCACCGACATCTACCTCGAGGTGCTGGTCGTCGACCCCAACACCGGCATTCCCAACGCCACCTTGTTCGAGGGCCGGACGGAACCACTGATTCAGATTCCGCAGACCTACTTCGTGAATCAGCTCGGCGATCAGATCGCCGACAACCAGGTCGACGCCGGCATCGGCCCGTTCGAAGGCGGCGTCACCCTCGTCGTACCGCGACGCAACCACGGTCCGATCATCGCCATCGACGCCAGCCAGCAGCCGGTCACCGCCCTCTCTGTCCAGTACACCGGCTGGAGGGCGACCACCGAAGTCGAGGCGTTTCGCCGGTTCCTGGGCGTCGCGAGCGTCGAAGAGTTCGCGGACGCCCTCGAGTACTTCGACGTCGGTTCGCAGAACTGGGGCTACGCCGACACCAACGGCAACATCGCTTACTTCACCAGCGCCGAGATGCCGATTCGGGAAGACCTCCAGACCCTCGGATTCCCGGATGGTGGGGTTCCGCCCTTCCTCATTCGCGACGGCACCCACACCCTGAAGCACGAATGGCTGCCGGTCTCAAACCCGCAACCGGGGCAGTCGCTCGGCTACGAGATCTTGCCCTTCGCCGAGATGCCGCAGGTCGTCAACCCTGTCAGCGGCTATATCGTCAACGCCAACAACGACCCGATCGGCACGACGCTCGACAACAACCCGCTGAATCAGCTGCGACCCGGAGGGGGGGTGTACTACCTCAGCCCGGGCTATGCGGATGGCCTGAGGATAGGTCGCATCGACCGTCTGATCGAGGCTCTCATCTCCGGAGGCGGCAAGCCCAGCGCCGACGACCTCGAGGCCGTCCAGGCCAACAACCAGCTTCTCGACGCCGAGCTCCTGGTGCCGTTCGTCGTCGACGCATTCGCCAACGCGAGTGGCGGCGGCACCCCCGCTGAGCTCGCCGCTCTGGCCGCGGACCCAGGTGTTGCTGAAGCCGTCACTCGACTCATGAATTGGGACTTCAGCACTCCCACCGGGATCCGCGAGGGCTTCGACCCAGGAGACGACCCCGCCAATTTGCCGCAGCCGGCCACCAAGGAGATCGCCAACAGCGTCGCGGCCACCATTTGGAGCGTCTTCCGGGCAAAGATGACCAAGGATGTGATCGACAACGCGTTGATCGGGCGAGGATTGGGCAAGTTCCTTCCTCCGTCTTTCTTGGCCTACCGGGCGGCGGCGCATCATCTCAGGAACTTCGACACCAACCGGGGGATCGGAGTCTCGGGCGTGGAGTTCTGGAATCAGATTCCGCCGCTCAGCCCAGAAGCGTCGCGAGACTTCATCTTGCTTGCAAACCTCCGATCCGCCCTCGATCTCTTGGCGGGCGACGAGTTCGCACCCGCCTTCGGGAGCTCGACCGTTCAGAACGACTATCGCTGGGGCAAGCTCCACCGCGTCGTCTTCGATCATCCGCTCGGCGGGCCCTTCAACGTGCCGCCGGCCGGCGGCTTCAACCCGCTCGCCCCGGGGCTAGGAGGAATCGCACGCGCAGGTGGCTACGGAGCGGTCGACGCGTCGAGTCACAGTGCCCGGGCCGACGGTCTCGACGAGTTCATGTTCGGCAGCGGGCCCGCGCGCCGCTTCGTCGGTGTCTTGGATCCCGCCGGGATCAAGGCGGAAGAGATCCTTCCGGGCGGCCAGAGCGGCGCCCTGGGAAGCCCCAATTACACCAATCAGCTCGGACGATGGCTGACCAACGACTACCACCCCTTGCTTCTGAGCGCTGCCGACGTAGCCGCCGACGTCGTCACCGCGCAACTGTTCGAGCCTCTTCGCGAAGCCTGCCGACCCTCGGCGACGGCGCTGTGCCTAGGCGGCAACCGCTTCCGAGCGGAGATCTCGTGGAATGCGTCGCTCCTCGGCGCGGGCGCGGGCCAAGTGGTCCCCGGCTTCTCGAACGCTTCGGGGAACTTCTACTTCTTCGACCCGCAGAATTGGGAGATTCTGGTCAAGGTCCTCGATGGTTGTGGGTTCAACGACCACTACTGGGTGTTTGCCTCGGGTGCCACCGACCTCGCTTGGGAGCTCACCATCGAGGACACGCAGTCCGGCGAGACATGGTCGGCCACGAACCCGCTAGGACAGCGTTCGCCGGCAATCACCGACACCTCGGCATTCGCCACCTGTCCGTAGTGACATCGCAGCTTCGGTGAAGCCCCCTTTGGTTCTGCGGTCCGTGCTTCGGGGCTCTCTATAGGAGAGTCCCAGCCAACCACCCCACAGCCACCACAGTCAGGACGACCGCCACCACTCCCGCCGCCCCGACCACGATCGCGACCTCAGCGCCGACCATCGCCGCGACCACGCGCGGACTGCCGCCGATCCGCCGCACCAACTCGAGCTCGGACCGGCGCAGCCGCAGCGACAGCCAGATCGCGAGACCGAAGAACGACAGCGTCGAGAAGGCGACCGCGGCGAAATAGCCGGCGAGGGCGCGTTCGACCCTGAGCACGATTCCCAGCACCTCGCGAACCACCGTCTCGGGCTAGATCGCCTGGCGAGTGGTCTCGAGCGCGTAGTCGCCGAGCAACTGGTCACGACGACGAACGTCCGCGGGGAACACCAGCAGCGAGGTCAGGGGCGCGTCGGCTTCGCCGCCGTGGAGGTGAAAGCTGCCACGGTTCCGAGCGGTGATCTTGTCGAACAAGAAGATCGCGGCGGTCGCCTCGAGGTTGTCGGTCTCGGCACTTTCACTGCCGAGGTTGTCGGCGCTCGGATTGGGCTCGAGAGAGTCCTTCGCGGTCACCACTTCGTGACCGTGGACCAGGCCCTCGAGCACCCAGGTGGTCTTGAGATCCCCGAAGTAGACCTCGTCGTCCGGGCCACCGGTCGGGTCGAGCACGCCGACCACCTCGAGCAGGGTCGGGTACGCGCCCGCGAGGTTGTAGAGGTTGGTGAGATCGGAGCGCACCGTGTCTCCGGGTCGCAGCCGCGCCTCGCGAGCGACCGTGGCGCCGGCCACCACCTCGCCGATGAGCACCGGCAAGCGACCCTCGGCGACGCGCAGACCCCGGGCCTGGAAGTACTCGGTCGAGGTGCCGACCACCAGCACGCCATCGGCCGAGTAGCGCACGAACATGGGCAGCACGGTGCCGTAGCCGCGCGCCTCGTTGTCGCGACGCTCGCTGTAGCGGATCGGGTCGGCGGGCTGGCCGCGGAAGTACAGCGACGCCATCACCAGGTCGAGCTCGTTGCCCTTGGCGCCGATCACGATCGGGGTGGCCTCGGCACGGGAAAGCAGGGAGCCCTCGATCAAAGATCTCGCGCGCCAGGTGAACAACGGCAGGAACAGCGCCACCGCCACTCCGAGCACCAGCACCGCGGCGCGTCCCGGCGACGCCCGCAGGTAGCGGCTCGCGAGAAACAGCGGATCAGCCGGCATGGGTGATCCGAATGCCACCGGGCGCCGTTGTCGGCACCAGCCCGATACGCCTCTCGAAGCGGTCGAGCAGCGCCGGGTCGTGGGTGACCCAAACCAGCGTGCGCCCGCCGGCGCGACACAGTGCTTCGATACGGTCGAGCGCGGCCTGGCTCTGCGACGGGTCGAGGCCGGCGGTCGGCTCGTCGGCGAGCAGCACTTGCGGCTCGGTCACCAGCGCCCGCGCGATCGCCACGCGCTGGCGCTCACCCTGCGACAGCTCGGCGGGGCGTCGCGTCGCAAAGTCGCCGAGCCCAAGCTCGTCGAGCAGCTCGCGCGCCCGCTGACGCGCCGCCGCATCGAGCCGCAACGCCGAGCCGAGCCGGTACGGAAACAGCACGTTCTCGAGC
>JAQBHE010000645.1:0-7443 GCA_032128015.1 Holophagae bacterium | reverse complement strand
GCTGTTCGAGAGCCGCTTCATCGACGCCGAAGAAGCGCGCAGCATTGGCTTCGTCAACCGCGTCATTCCGGGAGCGGATCTCGAGCGCGAAACCCTGGAGTACGCGGCGCGGGTAGCCGAGAACACACCGCTGGCTTTGCGGATGGCCAAGCTCGCGATCAACAAGGCACAGGACCAGCAGGGGTTTCACACCGGGGTCGAGGCAGCGTTCGCCGACTACATGGTGTCCATGCATAGCCGCGGTCCGAGGCCCGAGGGCGAGCGACGTCTCCCCGGCGTCGACCTGGCAGTGCGCGGCGAGCGCGGCGAGCGCCCCGGGCAATAGCAGACCTTCATGGCCGAGCCCCGGTCGGTCGAACGGGGTCGCGGCGACCTGAACGACTAGTCCCCCACTTCCCGTCTCGAAGCGCATGATCGCCGACGTCGCTCCGAGCGCCGCATCGCGGCACGACACCGCCAAGCTCGGCGTACTGTTCGCGGTCCTCTACTTCGTTCAGGGCGCTGGCGAGCCGGTAGCGGGCTTGGTCTCCCAGCCGGTGCGTTCGCTGCTGCGGTCGTGGGGCGAGAGCCCGGCATCGATCGCCGCCTTCGCCACCCTGGTCTCGATCCCCTGGACCCTCAAGCCGCTCTACGGACTGCTGTCCGACCTGGTGCCGTTCGCCGGCTACCGTCGCCGCTCCTACCTGCTGCTGACCAGCGGCCTTGCGGTCGCGAGCTTCCTCGCGCTCTATTGGTTCCGTCCCACTGGCGGCAACTACACCTGGTTCCTGGTGCTACTGGTGGCCCCCACGGTGTCGCTCGCTTTCGGCGACGTTCTGGTCGACGCTCTGATGGTCGAGAAGGGTCAGCCCAACGGCACCACCGGCGTCTTGCAGTCGGTGCAGTGGGCTGCGAGCTACGCCGCCACACTGCTGACCGGAGTCCTGGGCGGCTACCTCAGCCAACGTGGAATGCAGTTCGAGGCCTTCCTGGTGGTCGCGGTGTTGTGCCTCGCCACCCTGGTGCTGGCCTGGGTCTTCGTCTCGGAGGAGCGCCATACCCCGGGCGAGACCTTTCGCGAGACCCTCGACGGTCTCAAGACGGCCGCCGCCTCTCCGGCGCTGATCGCGATCGCTGCCTTTCTCTTCCTGTGGAACCTCGACCCGTTGTCGACCACCGTGGTCTACCTCCACGTCACCGATGTCATGGGGCTGAGCGAGCAGTTCTTCGGCGTCACCCTGTCGATCCTGGCGATCGGCTGCATCGTCGCCAGCGTCGCCTACGCGTTCTACTGCCGCCGGGTGTCGCTTGGGGTTCTCGCCCACATCGCGATCGTGCTCGGAGCGCTGTCCCAGGCCGCCTACTGGACGATGACCGGCCAGCGCTCGGCGGTGGCGGTGCACCTCGTCGTCGGCTTCACCTGGATGACCGCATCGTTGATCCAGCTCGATCTTGCGGCCCGGATCTGTCCGCCGAAGGCCGCGGCGACCGTGTTCGCGGTGCTGATGGCGCTGTGCAACCTCGCGAGCTCGCTCGGCGAATGGCTGGGTGGAGCCTGGTACGAGTCGCTCCTGGGATCGACCGGCGGCGCCGGCGCTTTCGCGGCGATGGTCGGACTCGGGGTCGCGTTCAAGGCCAGCTGTTGGTTGCTCTACGTGGTGATGCCCAGACGGATGGCCCTCGGCACCGTACTTGCCGAACCCTTACTTGCCGAACCCGTGCTCGCCGAGCCGACCAGTCCGAGTTAAGTTAGGCTCTGTGCCGTGAAGGCCGGGCTGATTCGCGGCGACGATGGCGAGACCCGCTGCTGGTGGCCGGGCAGCGACCCGGACTACGTCGCGTACCACGATGACGAGTGGGGGCGACCGGTGACCGACGACCGCCGGCTGTTCGAGAAGCTCTGCCTCGAGGGCTTCCAGTCTGGCCTGTCGTGGCTGACCATCCTGCGCAAGCGCGAGAACTTCCGCCGCGCTTTTCGTGACTTCGATTTCGTCGAGATCGCGCGTTTCAAGGGCCGCAACGTCGAGCGCCTGCTCGCCGACTCCGGAATCGTCCGCCATCGCGGCAAGATCGAGGCGACCATCAACAACGCGAAGCGTTGCTGCGAGCTGGTCGAACAGGAAGGCTCGCTCGCGGCGTTCGTCTGGCGTTACGCGGCCGAGCCCCGGTCGCGGCCGAAGCGGATGACCCACGCCGTCTTACGCGAACGCTCGACGAGCGCCGAATCCATCGCGATGTCCAAGGAGCTCAAACGTCTCGGCTGGTCGTTCGTCGGGCCGACCACCGCCTACGCTTTCCAGCAGGCGATGGGCTTGGTGAACGACCACCTGGACGGCTGTTTCGTGCGCGATCAGGTGGAGCACCAGCGCACCGCCCGCGCGGCCCTGCCACGAAAGACCGCGCCATGAAAGACCGCGCCGGCTGGCGGGTCGAAGGAACGGTGCCGCCGATCAAGGCGGTGATGACTCCGTTCCCGTACTCGATCCAGGCCCGAGCTTCGGTCAGCGAGGCAAGCAGCCTGATGGCGGAGCACGGCATTCGTCACCTGCCGGTGCAAGAAGACCACGAGCTGGTGGGTATGGTCACCCAGCGCGACCTCGACCGCGCCGTCGATCCCGATGCGAGCGTCCGCGACTTGATGAGCCCGGAAGTCTTCGTAGTCGAGATGGATGCACCGTTGGACCAAGTCCTGCTCCACCTCTCCAGCCACCAACTGGGATGCGCGCTGGTGACCAAGGACGAGCGGTTGGCCGGCATCTTCACGTCAACCGATGTCTGCGAGCTGCTCGGCGAGAAGCTCGCCACTCTGAGCCGACGCAGCACTGCCGGCGACGAGCGGGCCTGACTCCCACGCGGCAGCCCGGTCAGCGTGCCTGACCAGCCTCGTCGCCGCCTAGAAGTCTTGAACCCTCAAACTTGACCTCACAGATTCGGTTTCAGCTGGCAGGGCTCGAGACTTCCAACGGGCTCCCTGGCGGAGCTGTCGCTGGGGAGGGCGAATGCCCGGAGCCCGCTAGAAGTCTTGAACTCCCGAACTTGACTCGGTGAGGCAGGTTTTGCTTGCCGAATCCCGACGAGCCACGGATGTTGGGCGCGAAGACTCCGATGCCCTGTTCGAGGAGTGCCTGGTAAACAGCGCGCAGCGACGGCCGTTCCTGGCCTTCTGGTCCGCCGTGGAAACTGAGAACGTAGGCCGACGCCCCTGCGGACCCGGCCGGCCGATACAGCGGCCGATAGAGCCAACCGGAAAGCTCGAGGCCGTCGTGAGCGGGATAGCGCACCAGCTCCGGACGGACCAGCCGGTCGAGCGCCACCCCGGCGTGAGGACTATGGGTCACTTGTTTGCCGGAGCCAGTTGTCAGATCGAGCACGAAGATATCCGCGGGCGACGCAGCACCGCGCCCGACGAAAGCCAGCCGCCGACCGTTGTTCGAGAAGGTGAGGCCCGAGACCAGGTCGGTCCCGAGGGTGATCGGGCGGGCGCTTCGGGTCGCGAGATCGAAGATCTCGAGCTCGCTCTTGCCAGCGACGTTCCATGACAGCGCCACGACATCGCCACGCGGGCTGACCTCGAAGGCTTCGAGCTCGGCGTCGTCGCGCTCGCGCAGGATCTCGATCGGCCCCGGACCCGCGACCGCCAGGTCGATCCTCCCGAAAGCGACCAAATCGCGGTCCAGATTCGACGCCACGTAGATGCTCTTGCCATCGGGAGCAAAGGCGCCGTCGAAGCTCCCGGGCCCTTGATGAGACGTCAGCAAGGCCTCTCCTCCGGACTCGAGGTCGAGCACGAAGAGGGCATTCTCCATCTTGGCATCTCCTGCTACATTGCCAAGCTCACCGATCGAGCCCGATGCGCCACCCCTCGGCCCTCCCGCCGTTCGCGATCACGCGAGCTGCGTTGTTCGCGGAACTGTGACCCTGTGACTCCGGATCCTTCGCTGATCAACGAGTATCTCCGCCCAACCACGGCGGCGGAGCGCACCTGGTCAACGCGCCACATGGCGTCGTTGTGGATCGGCATGGTTGCCTGCGTGCCCACTTACATGCTCGCCGGCGGTCTGGTCGACCTCGGGATGAACTGGTGGCAGGCGGTGATGACCGTCGGCCTCGGCAACGTCGTGGTGCTGGTGCCGATGGTGCTCGCCGGCCACGCCGGCACTCGTTACGGCGTCCCCTTTCCGGTCCTGGTGCGCGCCAGTTTCGGGATCCGCGGTGCCCACATCGCATCGATCCTCCGCGGCCTGGTTGCCTGCGGCTGGTTCGGCATCCAGACCTGGATCGGCGGCTCCGCGATCTACCAGCTGCTCAGCGCGCTGGCACACCGGCAGCTCGGCGGCGACGACCTGCCGGTGCTCGGGATCAACGCCCTCGAGCTCGCCTGTTTCGTCGCCTTCTGGGCGCTTCAGGTGGTCGTGCTGTGGCGCGGCATCGACTCGATCCGGGTGCTCGAGAGCTGGGCCGCACCGTTCTTGATCGCGATGGCGTTGGCGCTGCTCGGCTGGGCTTTGGGGCGCGCCGACGGCTTCGGACCGATGCTCGCCGCGCCCTCGAAATTCGGACCCGGAGGCGAGCTGGAGGGCCGATTCTGGTCGGTGTTCATCCCGGCGCTCACCGGCATGGTCGGCTTCTGGGCCACCCTGTCGCTGAACATCCCCGATTTCACCCGCTATGCCCGCGACCAGCGCTCGCAGATGTTGGGCCAGGCGATTGGACTGCCTCCGTTCATGATCTTGTTCTCATTCGTCGGCGTCGCCGTGACCTCGGCGACGGTGGTGATCTACGGCACAGCGATCCCCGACCCGACCGCGCTGCTCGGCCGGATGGGCGGTGGCTGGACCGTCGTGGTGTCGCTGGTCGCGCTGTCGGTGGCCACGCTGTCGACCAACCTCGCCGCCAACGTCGTGTCTCCGGCCAACGCTTTGGTCAATCTCGCGCCCCAGCGCATCGGCTTTCGGACCGGCGGCCTGCTCGCCGCCAGCGTCGGCCTGGTGATCCTGCCTTGGAAGTTGATCGAGTCGAGCTCCGGCTACATCTTCACCTGGCTGGTCGGCTACTCAGCTCTGCTCGGTCCCATCGGCGGTATCCTGATCGCCGACTACTACCTCGTCCGCGGTACCGAGATCGACCTCGACGACCTCTACCGTCACGACGGGATCTACGGTTACCGCAACGGCTTCAACCCGGCGGCGCTGTGCGCGCTCGGGCTCGGCGTCGCCCCCAACGTCCCCGGCTTTCTGGTCGCCGCCGGCTGGCTCGAGTCGGCGCCGGCGCTGCTGCTCGGCATCTATACCTACGCCTGGTTCGTCGGCTTCCTGCTCGCCGGGGCTTGCTACTGGCTGCTGATGAGGGGCCGCGCGAGCCGCGTCTCGTGACCGCGCCGCCGTCTGACCCGGTGACCCAACCGCTCGGTCCCGAGCGCCCGCTCTACGGCATCGACGAGATGCCGGCGCGGATCTGGGAGCGCGTGCTCTACGGCTGGCAGCACACCCTGGTCGACATCTCGCCGTTCGTGCTGCCGCTGGCGGTCGCCGGAGCACTCGGATTCGGCCCCGGCGAAACCGCGCGCTTCATCAGCTTCGGCCTGGTGGCGATGGGGGTCGCGACCCTGCTCCAGACCACGATCGGCAACCGGCTGCCGATCGTCCAGGGTCCGTCGGCCACCCTGACGGGGACCCTGGCGCCGCTGGCCGGCCAGCTCGGAGCGGGGGCGATGTGGGGAGCGGTTCTGGTGGGCGGCCTGGTCGAGGCGTTCGTCGGCGGTGCGCGCCTGGTCGGCACTCTGCGCCGCTTCCTGCCGCCCGCGGTGTCCGGCGCGGTGATCGTCACCATCGGCCTCAGCCTTGGTCAGCTGGCGGTGCGGCTGTCGATCGGCGACGGTCGGCCGGTGAACCTGGCGTTGTCGGCAGCGGTGGTGCTGCTGATCCTGATTCTCCAGGTGGCTGGCCGGCGTGTGCTCGGCGGTCTGCTCGCTCGCGCCTCGGTGTTCCTGGTGATCTGGACCGTCGGGCTCGGCGTCGGCAGCGCGCTGGGTATGGTCGACTGGTCGCTGGTCGCATCCAAGCCGTGGTTCGAAGCGCCGCGGCTCTTCCCATACGGAGGCCCAGGCTTCGGTTGGACCTTCCCGGCGGCCGCCATCGCGGTCGTTCTCGTCGGCTACCTGGGATCGCTGGTCGAGTCCCTCGGCGATTACGCCGCCACCTGCGCGGTCGCCGGCTGCGAGTACCGGCCCCGGCACATGAACCGGGGCATCTTCGCCGAAGGAATCGGCTGCGTGGTCGCCTCAGTACTCGGCGGTCTGCCGTGCACCAGCTATACCCAGAACATCGGGATCATCGCCACCACTCGAGTGGCGAGCCGGGGAGTGGTCCAGATCGCCGCGTTGTTCCTGCTCGGCTACGGACTGTGCCCCAAGTTCGGCGCGCTCTTGGTGGCGATGCCGAGACCGGTCCTCGGCGGGGTGTTCGTGGTGGTCTGCGGGATGATCGCGATCTCCGGCCTGCGCCTGGTGGCGAGCGACCTCGAGTCCGCGGGCGCCAGCCTGGTGGTCGGCACCACGCTGGTGATCGCGACCGCGACGCCGGTGGTGGTGCGCGCGAGCCTCGGCGAGGCTTGGCTTGCCGAGCGGCCGATCGTGGTCTCGCTGCTACTCACCAACAGCGTGGTGCTGGCGGTGCTGGTCGGCATCTCGAGCCACCTCCTGGTCGACGCTCTCGAACGGCGGCGAACCTGACTGAGGGTCAAACCACCGCGGCCGCGAGCTGCCGTTCGAGAACGTTGCGCCGCTGGAGCTCGAAGTTCTCGCGATAGAGACGGCGGTACTTCGAAGGATCGAGCCCGAACGGCACCGGGCCGCCTTCGAAGGGCGCGAAGGTCTGGTCGGCGCCTTGGTCGAGCTGGGGCCGCATCGCCTCGAGCTCGCGCTCGAACGCGGCTCCGAGCCGCGGGTTCTCGGCAAGCAAACGTTGCAGCAGGTAGGTTCCGAACGCGATGTGGCGCGCCTCGTCGCGTCGGATCAGTTGGATCCCCGCGGCCAGCCCCGGGAACTTCGCCGTGCGCTCGAAGATGTCGAAGTAGATCGGATAAGCCGACTCTGCACCGACGCCCTCGACGAAGAAGTGGTAGGTGAGCACGGCGCGCAGCTGAGCCTCGGGTGACGGGTCCGAGTGGAGCGCCCGCATCACCTGCGGCAGACGCTCGCTGAACAGGTCGCCGACCAGCGGCGGGTAGGCAATGTCGCGTCCGAAGACCCCGGGCAGAGCCTCCTGGAGCCAGCGCTCGAAGAACTCGACGTGACGGGCTTCCTCGAACATCTGGGCGGTGACGTAGAGCTCCTCTTCGATCCGGCGCTCTTCGCGCAGCCGTTGCTGGAGCGGCGCCAGCTCGTGGGTGACCCCACGCTCGCCGACCCGGAATCCCGACACCAGGCGCAGCAACAGCTCGCGCTCCCCGGCGTCGAGGCTCATC
>JAQBHE010000644.1:0-9104 GCA_032128015.1 Holophagae bacterium | reverse complement strand
CTACGCGCCGGCAAGCCACCACAACTCACGCTTCTTCTGGGTCGACCACCGCGACGGGGCTTGGTGGTTCGGCGGCGGTGCCGACCTCACGCCGATCTACGGCTTCGCCGAGGATGCGGTGCACTGGCACCGCACGCTGCGCGCCGCGTGCGCGCCATTCGGTGACGATCTCTACCCGCGGTGGAAGCGTCGCTGCGACGAGTACTACACGCTGCCCCATCGCAACGAAGCGCGCGGTATCGGCGGACTGTTCTTCGATCGTCTGGAGGGCGGCGGTTTCGAGCGCTGCTTCGCGATTGCGCGGAGCCTTGGCGATGCCTACCTGCCGGCCTACTTGCCGATCCTCGAGAGTCGGATCGCGACCCCTTGGGGCGAGCGCGAGCGCGACTTCCAGCTCCATCGTCGTGGCCGCTACGTCGAGTTCAACCTGCTGCTCGACCGCGGCACTCGCTACGGTCTCGAGGCCGGGGTAAGAGCCGACTCGCTGCTGGCGTCGTTGCCGCCGCTGGCGTCGTGGCGCTTCGACTATCAGGCGGAGCCGGGGAGCCCGGAGGCGCGGTTGGTCGAGGAGTTCTTGACTCCGCGAGACTGGCGCGGCGACCTGGACCGCTGACGAGCCCGTCAGCGGGCGCTCGGTTTTCCCTTATGGGTGGCCGAGTTGGCGGTTCCTAGCATCGGCCCGATGGCCACCACGACCAACCGCCGTCTCAAGATCCTGCAGTCGATCCGCGGACAGCCGCATCGCTACGACCGGCTGCGGGTGTTGGGCATGGTCGCCTCCACCGTCACTCTCTTTGCCGTGCCGCTGCTCGGACTGGCGCGGGTCGACCTGTGGCGCGGCCACCACGTCCTGTTGTTCAAGGAGGTCCCCTTCAAACACGGCCTCGCCGGGCTGATCGTGGCGATCGCCGCGCTCTACGTGGTGACCTTTCTCAGCAACGTCGCCGCGGCCCGGGTGTTCTGCGGTTGGGGCTGCCCGGTTGGCCAGGCGAACCGGCTCGCCGAGAGCTGGCTGAGCGCCGGACGGGGCAGGTCCGCGAACACGCCGACTCGCGTCAAGTCCGCGGCCGCGAATCTCCTTTTCGCGGTGCTGTTGGCGCTCGCGGTGGCAGCGTGGTGGGTCGACCTGAGGGTGCTGTGGCAGGGATCGCCGCGAGCGCTGGCGGTTGCCTGGAGCGCTCTCGCGGCGGGGGCCATCGGTTTGCTGGTCCACGCTCGCTGGTGGCGATGGGGCTTCTGCCAGAGCCTGTGCCCGATCGGCCTGTACTACTCGTTCGTGTCGCCGGCGCGCTGGTTCGGAGTCCACTACCGCAATCAGGAACAGACCTGCCTCGACTGCGATCTCTGTGATGGTGTCTGTCCGGTCGACCTCGAGCCCCGGACGCTGATGGCTGCGATCGGCGCTCGACCAGGGCTGTCGATCGCCGACGCTCCGGGTCGCAACCACTGCATCGAATGCGGGGACTGTGTGCGCGCCTGCGAGTGGATCATCGATCTCCGCGGGCGCCAACCGGCGCCGCTGCTGCTCGGCTATTTCGACGGTCCGCAGCGGATCGAGCACGCCTCGAGGTCGCAGGACACCGTTGAGGCCGAACCGCCGATTCGCCGCGTGAGCTGATCCCATCGGGCCGGATCCGGGTGGTCGCCGCTCGGCGGTCGTGGGCCGTGCCCTACCCCAAGGGGTGGGGCAGGGCCCTGGGGCGTCGGACTACTCTCGCCGGACTCTTGGCAACGCGAATGGATCCGGAAACCCGTCGTCAGCTGGTCGAGGAGCACCTCGACGCGATTCGCAAGCTCGAGCGTGAGCCGTCGGGGGAGACTGCCGCAGCGAGCTGGCCGCCCCAAGGTTTCTATCTGCTGTGGCACGTCGTGGTGGGGATGGTGCTGGGAACCGTCGGCGCTGTGGTGAGCCTGCTCGCCAACGTCGCCGGCGCGCCGCTCAGCGGTGAGCGGCCTTTCGAGTTGATCCGGGTCTACCTGACTTTTCCGATGGGCGCCCGCGCCCTCGAAGTGGAGGACGGCGCGGTGCTGTTTGTCGGCTGCGTGCTGTACCTGGTCACCGGGGCGCTCTACGGAATCGCGTTCCATCTCGTTGCGACGCTGTGGTTGAAGGACGCGTCGCGCACCAAGCGGCTGCTGGTGTTCACGGGCTTGGGAATCGGGCTCTGGGTGTTCAACTTCTACCTGGTGTTGAGTTGGCTGCAACCGGTGCTGCAGGGCGGCGATTGGATCGTGCGCATGGTCCCCTTCTGGGTGGGCGCGCTGACCCATCTGACCTTCGCCTGGACGGTGCTCGCCGGCGAGTTTTGGGGGCGCTTCGAGTCCAACCTCGTGCCGGAGTCGGGAGGATGAGGGCGCACCTGTTTTTCGCGGCGGCGCTCTTGGCCCTGATGCTGGGAGGCTGCGCACCGCCGCCCCCGTCCGCCGACTCCGCGGCCGAGGTAGAGGCAGAGTCCTCGTCTCCCGAACTGCAGCCGCTCGAGTACCCGCGGTGGGAGACCGCCCCTCCCGGTGGCTTCCGCGAGTACAACCAGCGCGCCAACCTCATCCAGCGCGGCCACGACGTCTACCTCAAGCACTGCGTCGGCTGTCACGGCGAATCCGGCGATGGCCGCGGCCCGGCAGCGGCGCGACTCATCACTCGCCCCCGCGACTTCCGGAGCGGCGTCTTCAAGTTCCGTTCGACCGACTCCGGCAGCCTGCCGCTGGAAACCGATCTCTATCGGACCATCGACCGTGGTTTGGCGCGGGTGAGCATGCCCTCGTTCCGCCTGGTGCCCGAGGGCGAGAAGCTGGCGGTGATCGAGTACGTCAAGGCTTTCTATCCTGGTTGGGACGCGGAGAAGGACAGTCGTCGGCTGGTGCAGATCCCTTTGGCGCCGGGCGATCTCGATACCGCCCAGCGTGTCCGCCGCGGGCGGGTGGTGTACGGCCAGATGGAGTGCTGGAAGTGCCATGGCACCGATGGTCAGGGCGCCGGCGCGACCCAGCTTCAGTACACCGACGCCTGGGGCGACCCGCAGCGTCCGTTCAACTTCACCCGCGGCTCGCTCAAGGCCGGCGACGCGCCTCAGGACGTCTACCGTACCTTCCACACCGGGTTGCGCAGCGTCATGCCGTCCTACGGCGGCGAGACTCTGGCGTTGGTCGCCGCCGATGGCATCGATGCCCTTCGCGACGTTCTACCCCCCTCCGAGGTCGCCGACCTGGAGGCCGCGCGCCCTGACTTCCTCCCCACCGCCGCGATGATCTTGCAGTTGCCCGAATCGGAACGCGCGCAGCTCACCGAGCGCAACAGCTGGGATCTGGTCGCATACATCCGCTCGCTTCGCCAGGTCACCAGCACCGCAGCCGCGGTGCTGGGACCCAACGCATCGACCTCGGAGTAGGGATCGCACCATGGCAGATCGACCCGTCGAGATCGGCGACTCCCGCCCGCACGAAGCGGGAAGTCCGGGACACCGTCCCCTGGTCAACCAGGCGCTGGTGAAGTGGCACCTCGTCTGTGGACTGAGCTGGCTCGGCCTGGCGCTGATCGCCGGCCTGCTGTACTCCCTGCAGCTCATCCAACAGTGGCCGCTGCCCAAGATTGCCGAGCTCTCTCCGGGTCGCATTCGGATGATCCACACCAACCTCATCGCCTTCGGGTTTCTCACCAACTCGTTCTTGGCGATGCTCTACTGGACGGTGCCGCGGCTCACCGGTCGGCGGGTGGCCAGCAACACCCTTGGGGCGGTGATCTGCTTCGCTTGGAACGCGATCATCGCCGCGACCTGGATCGGGCTGCATCTCGGGGAGGCGCAGGCGGTGGAATGGGGCGAGACGCCGGTGTGGGTAGACCCGCTGGTGGTGGTAGGCGCGATCCTGGTGTGGATCCAGTTCTACCACCCGATCATCAAGAGCAGCGAACGGGCGATGTACGTGTCGCTGTGGTACTTCAGCGCCGGTTTCATCTGGCTCGGTCTGACCTACATCATGGGCAACTTCTTCCCCGAGTACGTGGTCGCCGGCACCGCCGCGGGGCCGCTGCTCGGCCTCTACATCCACGACCTGGTGGGTCTGTGGGTGACTCCGATGGGCTGGGGGATGATGTATTTCTTTGTGCCGATCATCCTGCGCAAGCCGATCTGGTCCCATGCTCTGTCGCTGGTCGGGTTTTGGGGGCTGGCGTTCTTCTATCCCTTGCAGGGTGTTCACCACTTCCTAGGCTCGCCGATTCCGATGTTCGCCCAGTACAGCGCGGTGATCAGCACGATTGCCATCGAGATCGTGGTGACCACGGTGGTGATCAACTTCTTCATGACCTGGAGGGGCAGCGAGAGCTCCCTGCGAACCAGCATTCCGATTCGCTGGTTCTGGGTCGGGACCCTGTGTTACGCGATCACTTGTTTCCAATGCGCGTTTCAGGTGACGCTCACGTTCCAGCAGGTGATTCACTTCACCGACTGGGTGGTGGGGCACGCTCACCTGGTGATGTTCGGCGTGTTCAGCTTCTGGATCTTCGGGATGATCGAGCATCTGTGGCCCAAGCTCACCGGCAACGAATGGTGGAGCTCGGGGCTGCGCCGCTGGAACTTCTGGCTGACTTCTCTGGGCCTCGGTGCGATGTTCCTGACCCTGACCGCGAGCGGCATCGCCGAGGGCTTCATGTCGATGAACCTGGTCGATCGCTCGACCATCCTGGAAGTGGTGCGGCCATTCTGGATCGTGCGCACCCTCACCGGTCTCTCGATCATCGGCGGGTTCTCCTGCCTGGCGGTCAACGTGGTGATGACCGCGCGCGGCAGCCGGCGTCGCCACATCGACACCGAGTACGCGCCTTTCGAACAGTCCGGGGGCGAGGAGGCAGCACTTGGAGCGGTTTAGTTTCATCTTCCTGGTCGCCGGGGTGTGTTTCTTCGCCCTGGCTTTCGCGGTGAGCGGCTGGATTCCGATGCTGCCGGTGCGCGATCTGGAGGTGCGAACGGTCGAACAGCTGGCCGAGCAGCCGCCGCTCGAGTTCTTCGAGCTCAAAGAGCAATACCCCGAGGCCTATGCTCGCGCCTTCGGCGAGCTCCCGGACGTCGCCGCCTTCGCCAAGGCGCTGCGGGCCGGCCACAAGACCTACGTCGCCGAAGGCTGCTGGCACTGCCACTCGCAGCAGATCAGGCCATGGGGCGGCGACGAAGCCCGCTATGGCGCCAAGAGCTACCCCGAGGAGTACCACAACGAGCTCAACATGCCGCCGCTGTGGGGAACCCGCCGAATCGGTCCGGACCTCATTCGCCGCGGCGGCAACCAGTCCAACGATTGGCACGTTGCCCACTTCTACCACCCGCCCGACACCACACCGCGCAGTGTCATGCCCTCGTACCCCTGGTTTTACGAGGACGACGGCTTGACTCCGAATGCAACCGGCCTGTCGATTATCGCCTACGTGCAATGGCTCGGCAGCTGGCAGACGCGCATCCAGGAGACGGTCTACGATCTTTCGGTGATCGAGTCGAGCTATCCGGCGCCCTCGATCGAAGGTCCGCCGCGCGCGGCTCCCAGCGAATCCGAAAGCACGACCGAGGGCGAAGACTTCTTCGATGAGAACTGACGCGGGTCGACCAGGAGGCCTATCGATGTCGCACCAACCACCAGCTCCACGAGCACCCGGCGGGCTCTACCGAGGCCCACGACCGGTGGCCGAGCCGCGGCACGACGGCCCGTCCGGCGCCACCAAGCGTTTCCTCTGGCTGTTCAGCGTCACCATGGTGGTGGTCGCCGGCACCGCCTTCACGATCAAGCTGATCGAGTTCATCCACACCGCCACCACCGATGGTCCGGACGCCCTGGGGTCGTTCATGATCCCGGTGCTCAACTACCTGCTGGTGGCGGCTGGCTTCTTTTGCCTCTTCATCTGGGCCTACTCCGCCGGTCAGTTTCGTGACCTCGAGGCCGCGAAGTTTCGCATGCTCGAGCTGCAGGACGAGATCGACCGCGAGAACGCGGCGGCAGGAGGAGAGCGATGACCGACAGGACGTTCCGCCGTCACAAGTACCTCAGCTATCAGGGCTACGAGTTTCCCTGGTACGCGATCCTGATCTGGATCGGCTTCTTCATCGGCGCCATCGCCTACCTCGTTCGCTACGTCTTGCTCGGGTAGAGAGTCCCAGCCCGTGCCGGGCTCGAGGAGCATGATCCGAGATCCCGTCGTCACCGCAGTCGGGCCGCCGGGCGGCTGCGTCCACTGCGGTTTGCCGGTGCCGTCGTCCCGGCGACGCGTCGGTTCGGCGTTCTGCTGCATCGGTTGCCGCATCGCTCATGGCCTGCAGCCGGCGAGCGCCGAGGCTGGCTCGAGGGGCTTGGCGCCGCCGTTTCTGCGTCTCGGAGTGGCGGTGCTGCTGGCGATGAACTTGATGGTGTTCAGCTGGTTCTTCTACTCGCGAGAGCTCGGCGGCGCTCCGGCCATTGGCGCCGAGTACGCGGTCCTGGTCCGGCTGTTCGCTGCCTTGCAGATGTTTCTTTGCACCGGCATCGTGGCGCTGCTCGGCGTGCCTCTTGCGAGCGACGCCCTCGCCCGACTGTTGACGCCTCGACGCGGGTCTACCGGTCTCCGCAGCTTGCTCGACCGGATCGATGTCGAGCTGTTGATCGTGATCGGAGTCGGCGCCGCGTTCACGCTCAGCCTGCTGCATACGGTGAGCGGTGACGGTCCGCTGTACTACGACACCACCGCGATGGTGCTGGTGGTGGTCGGCGTCGGGCGTTTCCTCGAGGCCGGAGCGAAGCGCGCGGTGGTGCGCTCAGCCGAGGCTCTGTTGCCCGGGCTGCCCGATCGGGTGACGGTTTGGCGCGACGCGAGGCGGACGGAGCTCGGTGTCGCCGAAGTGGTGCGCGGCGACCGCGTCGAAGTTCGGGCGGGAGAAGCGATCGCGGTCGATGGAATCGTCGAGCAGGGTCGCAGCCAGGTCGACGAGGCCTCGCTGAGCGGCGAGTCGATGCCGCGCCGAGTCGCGCCGGGCGAACGAGTGCTCGCCGGGTCGATCAACCTCTCCGGCCTCCTGGTGGTCGAGGCCCAGCGGGTGGGCGAGGCGCGCGCAATGATGCGGATGCGCGAGCTGCTCGATGGCGCTCGCCTGCGCCAGCCCGAGATCCAGCGGGTCGCCGACCGCGTGGCTTCGTGGTTTGTCCCGGGGGTCGTGGTGCTAGCACTCGCGGTGTTCGCCTGGCATGGCCGGAGCGGCGATTTCGAAGCCGGGCTGTTCAGCGCGCTCAGCGTCGTGCTCATCAGCTGTCCCTGCGCTCTGGGTCTGGCGGCGCCGCTCGCCTCGTGGCATGCCCTGCGCAGCGCCCTCGACCGCGGAATCGTCTTCGAGTCCTCGGCGAGCCTGGAGCGCGCCGCCCGGATCTCGCGCGTCGTCTTCGACAAGACCGGAACCCTCACCGACCCCGAAGTGGAAATGGATCGCCTGGTCGTGGTCGCCGGTGCGTCGCCGCGCCAAGCTCTGAGTTGGGCGGCGGCGCTCGAGACCACGTCGATGCATCCGCTGGCGCGGTGTCTGCTCGGCGCGGCCGAGCGCTCGGGAATCGAGCTGCCCGTGGTCGAAGACGCCCGGGTGATTCCCGGGATCGGAGTCGAAGGCGTCATAGAGGGCCGGCGGTTGCGCCTGGGTGGACCCGAGTTGGCGCGCGATGGCGACGAGCGCGACGAGGACGACGAGGAGGACACCGGCGCCGCGATCCGGCTCTGTCTTTGTGAAGCCGACGGCACGGTCCTCGCCCGTCTTCGGTTCACAGAGCGATTGCGCGCCGATGCCGAGCCCACGATCGCGAGGCTTCGGCGCATGGGCGTCGAAGTGACGGTGCTGACCGGGGATCGCGCTGCGCCGGCCGAGCGAATCGCGGCGCGCCTCGGAGTCGAGACTCATTCGCGGCTGTTGCCCGAGGACAAGGTCACCAAGCTCGAAGAGATCCGGGCACGCGGCCGCGGTGGGGTGGCGGCGGTCGGTGACGGTCTCAACGACGCGCCGCTGCTCGCCGCCTCCGACCTCGGTATCACCCTCGGCTCGGCCACCGATCTCGCTCAGCAGTCCGGCCAGGTGCACATCGTCGGCGACCAGCTCACCCGGGTCGCCGAGGTCCTGGAGATCTCGCGACGGGCGGTGCGCCGGATTCGTGTCAACCTCGGGTTCTCATTCGGCTACAACCTTCTCGCGCTGCCGCTGGCGGCCAGCGGCCGGCTCAGCCCGGTGATCGCGGCGCTGGCGATGGCGTGCTCGAGCCTCACCGTTATCGCGTTGTCGCGGGCCGCCGGACAGCCTTTCGCGACAGCGGATGCCGGCGCTCCGCCGTCGGCGCTGACCGCCGACTCGGACACCGCGGCGACCCGAACCGCGGCGCTCGAACGCCTGCCGCAAGGAGACTTGGCGTGAGCGAGGCCGGCACCGTCGCCTTGCTCGGATCGATGCTCGTCGCCGGCTTGGCGAGCAGCCTGCACTGCGTCGGCATGTGCGGTCCGCTGCTGATCGGTTTCACGCGAGCATTGGGTGTCAGCCAGGGTCGGGGAGCACCGCGGAGAGCCGGGTCTCGGGCCTTCGCGTCGCTACGCCTGGATCTGGTGAGCTACCATGCCGGGCGACTGTGGACATACGCCGTGCTGGGCTTTCTAGCCGGCTGGCTTGGCGGCACCTTTCGGACGACGTTGCACGCGCAGGGATGGCATCGGGCGGTCGCAATCGGGATGGCGATGTTGGTGTTGCTCGCTGGGGTCGCACTCCTCGGCGGTTTTGCCCGCGGCGCCGTCCGCCTCGAACGCCTCGGCTGCGGCTTCGTCACCCAACAGCGCGGGGCCTCGTCGCCATTGTCGCCGCTGCTCGGTCACCCCAGCGCTGCCGCGCGACTGCTGCTGGGGGCCCTTATGGGGCTGATCCCGTGCGGCCTGGTCTACGCGATGCTCGCGGTGGTGGCGGCGTTTCCGACCCCGCTGCACGCCGCTCTCGGGATGCTCGCCTTTGGTGTCGGTACCTTGCCGGTGTTATCGGCGGTGCTGGTCGGAGCGCGCTTCCTGCCGCGAGGTCTGGTGGTCCAAGGCAACCGCACGGTGGCCCTGTCGCTGATCCTCGTCGGCCTGTGGATGA
>JAQBHE010000643.1:0-25717 GCA_032128015.1 Holophagae bacterium | reverse complement strand
CCGGCGCGCCACGGTCCTCAGTCGGCGCGCAGGGTCGTCGCCGGATCGACGGCCGCCGCCCGCCGCGCCGGTACCCAGCAGGCCAGCAACGTCGTGATCGCGAGCACGCCGCAGACCGCCCCGAGGGTCCCCGGATCGTAGCGGCCGACGCCGAACAGCATCGAGTCCAGGAACCGCGACATGCCGATGGCGCCCACGAGACCGAGCGCGATCCCGCTCGCCGCCAGCCGCGCACCCTGTCCCAGCACCAGCGCCGCGATTTCGCGCGGCAGTGCGCCGAGCGCCAGCCGCACTCCGAGCTCGCGACGACGCTGGCCGACGCTGTAGAGCAGAGCGCCGTAGATGCCTCCGGCCGCGAGCAGCAACGAGGTGCCCGCGAACAATCCCAGCAGCAATGAATAGAAGCGCGGCTCGACAACGACGCCGGTCAACACCGACGCGACGGCGGCGAAGCCGAGCACCCGGAGGTCGACGCCGATGTCGGCGAGTCGCGGCAGATCTTGCGGCCCGAGGGCCTGAAACGCGCGCACCCCGACCCAGGCAAGGACCGAGCCGAGGACGCCGCCGGTGAGCGCGAGCACCACGCTCTCGGTGAGCAACTGGCGGGCCAGGCGACCGCGGCCGGCGCCGAGAGCCGAGCGCACCGCGATCTCGCGCTCGCGGGTCGTGGCGCGGGCGAGAAAGAGGCTCGCAACGTTGGCACACGCGATCAACAACAGCATCAGCACCGAGCCCATCAACATCAACAGCGTCGAGGAGATCCGTCCGACGGTGGCCTCGTGGATCGACACCAGCGGTACTTCCAGCGGCTCGCCATCGCGACCGCGGTCGGTGTCGGGATAGCGCTCGGCGTTGGCGGCCGCCACCGCGTCGATCTCGCCCTGAGCCTCTTCTCGGGTCCGCCCCGGAGCCAGCCGGGCGGCAACCTCGAGAATGTGGACGTTGCGCCGCTGCATCAGGTCTTGGTCGGTGTCGAGCGGCAACCAGACATCGACCTCGGGACCGGTGACTGCTTCGGGAGGGCGGAATCCCGGGCCGAGCACTCCGACCACTGTCCGCTGCTTGCCGTCGAGGTCGATCGGGGTGCCGAGGACACTCGGATCTCCGCCCCATCGGCTCTGCCACAGAGCATGAGACAGCACCACGACATCGCGCCGCTCAGCAAAGTCGTCGCCTGCGAGCAGGCGCCCTGCGGTCGCCCAGGCGCCGAACAGCGGCAGCAGATCCGCGGTGACCAGAGCCGCCCGAACGTCTTCCGGCGCGCCATCACCGACCAGCGCCACCGACTCGGTCTGCGCCGCCGCGAGCAGTTCGAAGGCGCGGCGGCTCTCCTGGCAGTCGCGGAACAGCGGGAACGAGTGCGAACTGTTCTGGAAGTAGACGATGCGGCCTGCCTGGGGATAGGACAGACCACGCAACAGCACCCCGTCGACGACGCTGAAGATGCCGGTGGTCGCGCCGACTCCGAGGGCGACCAGCGCCACGGTGACCAGAGCGAAGCCTGGGCTCCGGGTGAACGAGCGCAAAGCGAGTCGCAGGTCGAGCCACATCGGAGATGTCCTCGCGGTGACAGAAGACCCAAAAACGAATCCCGGGAGGCGTTGCCTCCCGGGAAACAGTTGCGGAATCTCTTGTACGCGGTCTACCGGCGCGAGTTGCGGCCGGCGACGCCTGAGCGGTCTACTCGTTGCGACCCGAGGTCGAAGTCGCCGCCGAGCTCTTCTGGGACTCGCGCAGCTTGCGCATCTGCTCGAACCTTGCCTTCATGGCTTCGGGCACCGCGTGGGTGGGCATCTCTTCCTGGTTCACGTAGGTGTAGTCCAAGAATCCGATCATCATCTCGTCGGTCGTCTTCTCGCCCCAGTGAACGTTGATCGAAGGATCCGGGTTGGAGACGTTGCCCGGCGAGTTGTCGAACACCGCATCGACCGCCACCTTGGTGCCGGCGGGGACCTGCAGCGGCTCGCGCGGCGAGTAGGTCAGCTGCCAATTGAAGTCGTAGTCATTGACGTCGAGCAGCACTTCCTTGCGGCCATCGGGATACTCGACGGTGTAGCGCATCGCCTTGCCGCGCAGGTGCATGTGCGGTGTGAAGTTGAACAGCAGGGCGTCGTGCTCGAAAGTGAACTCCGAAGCCGAGCGGTAGTTGGCCTCGCCCGCGGGAATGTCGAGCGCCGGATCGAGCACCCACAATGAAGTGACCTTCTTCTCGGCGGCGCCCTCGTAGAGCTCGAGGCCGACCGAAGTCTGGTCGATGCCGCCGGTGCCGGGGCCCGGAGTCTTGTGGTAGTGCATCTGGAAGAAAACCGTGCTGTTGGCCGGAAGCAGCTTGCCGTAACCCTCACGGAAGCGCATCGGCACCACCCCAGGCGCCCAGCCGCCGAGGTAGTCCATCTCGAGTCGGCCCGCTCCTTGGACGCTGGCGAGGGTCGCACCCGCAGGAGCGATGTACGTGAGATTGTGGTGGGCTCCTTCCATGAAGGTCGGGCGCACTTCGAAGGCCTTGATCCAGCGATCCTCCTTGAGCGGGTTGTCGAGCCGTAGCCACTCGTAGTGATCTTCCATCTCGTCGGTGACCTGGAAGGGCTCCATGGTCAGGACGACGTCGGGCTTCCCCATCCTCCATTCGGAAGCGAAGGTCGGGGCCTGCGGCGCGCTCGCAAGATCACCGCTCGGAGCTCCGGCGTCGACCCACTTGGCGATCGTCGCGATCTGGTCCTCGGTCAGCCGCGGATCCTCGACGAAGTCGCCGTGCGCGGGATTGGCGAACCACGGCGGCATGACCCGCTCCGCGGTGACCTTGCGAATCGACTTGGCCCACGGCCGAGCCTCTTGGTACGACAACAGCGACATCGGCGCCACTTGTCCGGGGCGGTGACAGGACACACAGTTCGAGAACAGGATCGGAGCCACATGCTCCGCCCAGTTCGGTTGTTCGACATCGGCGGCGACGCCAGCGGCCGGCGCGCCGGCGGGGGCCGCCGGCGAGGACGCCGCAAGCCCTGCGGTTGCTGTCAGGGCCAACAGCAGGGTGACAAGGAAAGCGGCAAGGAAAATCGTCTGGGTTCGCTGGGTCATTGGACTCGAGGCTCCGTGGTATGGGTGGCGACTGGGCCGGCGTCGGCAATGCGCCACACCAGCACGCGTGGACAGGACTCTCCCGTCCGCGCGCTCCTATCCTATCCGAAATTGACCGGCCGGCCAACCGAATCTGCGATTCGAGCTCAGGGTGCCCGGGATTGGGGTGCCAGGCTGAATTCCGGCAAGAAGCCCGTCAGGGCCGCTGGAACATGACTGGCCTCCTTCGGAAGAACGAAAGACGACCCCAGAGCACCCGGGTCCTCCCCACAGGCCGTCTAGCCTCAACCGATGCGGAACAATGCCAACGCCACCGGTCGGCTGCCGCGACCTTCGAGGTGACGTCCCAGGCTCTCGACCAGCTTGGGCCACGAGGCCTGCTCGACCCAGTCCTGCGCCCGCACCCGGCGACTTTCCAGCGGCCGTCGGATCAGGCGCTCGGCCCAATCAGGACGCTTGCGGCCGGAGGCGTCGATCGCCACCGCTTCGAAGACCGGGCCCTCCTTGTAGAGCGCGAGCAGACCGTAGCCGCGCTCGCCATCGCCGGCGGGTACCTGGAGCAGAGCCAAGCGTCCAATCGGGTCCTCGTCGATGTGGGCAAGCAGGCCCTCCACCAAGGGATGGCCGGTGGCGAAAAAGTCGAGGGTCTCGTCTTCCACCGCCTGCTCGCGAAAGAACGTGCCCAGCCAGCTCGCCTCACCGCCGAGCCCCGGCAAGCTCTCCACTCGCGCCCGCGCGTCGAGCTCGATCGAGTGACGGCTGCCGGCGCGATGCTCTTCGACTTGCAGCCCTAACTCGCCGCAGGCTGCCACCACCACGTCGCGGGTCAATCGCTCCAGCTCTGCAGGCACCCGTGACAGCAGGTCGGCGCCAAGCTCCTGGCGATACGGTTCGCGATGGAGCTCGTGGTACGCGGCTCGCTCCACCCGGTCATAGGCGCGCTCGGCGTCCTCGAGCAGCCGGTCGAAGACAGCCTCCTGGTCGACGGCTTCACCGGCGCCCGGCTGCTCGTAGGGCGACGCCAGCGCCAGACTCTCGATCGCGGCCTCGACGCCCTTGAGCTCGGTCTCGATGCTGCCAAGCGGGTGCATGAACAAACCGAGACGCTGGTAGAGGCGAGCCACCGAGAGGCCGAGTCCACGCGGCGGACGGAAGTACACGATCTCGACCGGCGACCGTCGGCCGATGCGGTCGAGCCGACCGATCCGTTGCTCGACCACCATCGGATTCCACGGCAGATCGAACAGCACCAGACGGGTGCAGAACTCGAAGTTGCGGCCCTCGCCGCCGCACTCGGTGGAGATCAACAATGACGGCCCGCTCGCCTGCTTGAACTGGGCGACCTCGATGTCTCGCTGCTTCGAAGACAGCTGTTCGTGAAACAGCCCAATCCGGTGCTCGGTGCGCCGCGACAGCGCGCCCCGCAGCGCCTCGAGGGTTGGAAGCTCGGCGACGAACACCAGGGTCTTCTCGCCAGCGCGCCGCCACTCCGGCCAGCGTTCGCCCAGCCACTCGACACGAGGATCCAGCGCCATCGCAGAGCGCGCCAGCTCGGCGAGCTCCGGATGTCGGCGGACAAGGGCGCCGTCGGCGAAGGCCGCTGGAGAGAGCAAGGCGCGGCGGATGGCCCGCACCTTGTCGGCGGTCGCCAGGCGTCCCTCGGCCGCCAGACCCCGCGCCGCCTCGACCAGGCGGTGGTGGGCAGCGAATCCGGGTCCATCGTCGAGGTCGACTGCCGCCGCCACCCGCGGCGGCAGACCGCCGATGTCGATCCGACGGGTGGCGCTGGTGCACGGCGGCAGACCCTCACCGCTACGCAGCGCGGACTCGAAGCTTGCGACATCCCCCAGCTGGTCGGGCCGCAGCAGCTGGAGCAGACGGAAGAAACCGTGGGCGTCGTCCTCGAGCGGAACCGCGGTGAGCAACAGGACGTGGCGCGCCGCCGCGGTGATCGGTTGCACCGCCCGGTACGCTGGGTTGCCGGGATGCCCGGGGGCACGCCGGAGGTGGTGCGCCTCGTCGACGATCAACAGATCGATCCCAGCCGCCACCGCCTGCTCGCACAGACGCGGCTTCGCCTCCAGGCGTTCGCGCGCGATCACCACCCGGCGGTGGACCTCAAACGGATTCCAATCGCTGCCGAAATCCTTCTCGACATCGCGCAGACGGTCGCCGTCGAGGAGCACGAACACCTGGTGATACTTGCGCCACAGCTCGCCGAGCCATTGCACGGTCAGGGTCTCGGGTGCGATCACCAGCGCGCGCTCGGCGCGTCGCGAGTACAACAGGTGGTTCGCGATCAGACACGACTCGACGGTCTTGCCAAGTCCGACCTCATCGGCGAGCAGCCAACGCACCGGGTCGCTGCGGGTGGCACGCTCGGCGACGTGGAGCTGATGCGGGAACAGCCGGATCCGGCCGCCCAGGAACGACCCCAGGCCGTCGGCCTCGCGCAGCGCGGCGAGCCGCAACGCGTCGAGACGCATGGCAAAAGCCTCCAGGCTGTCGACCGCACCAGCGGCGAGCCGTGCCAGGAGGTCGGTCCCCTGATCAATCGGCCAGACGTCGTCCAGGTCGAGCTCCTCGCCGTCCTCGAGTAGCACCCGGTCAGGCGCCGGCAAACTCGCGACCTTTCCCCGCCGCCCGGACGCGGCGATTCGCACCTCCGAGCCCGGGCGTAGCACCACCGGCACCAGAGCGTTCGAATCGGCGGCCAGGCGCAAGGTGTCCCCCGATTCGGGGAACTCCACGACCAACATCCGGCCCTCGATCCCGATCACCAGGCCGGGGCCGAGCTCGGGATTGAAGCGGTGGCTGAGGCGATCGCCGTCGCGCCAGCTCATCGGCGCCGGTCGCACAGCGGCACTCAGCCTCCCTTGACGTGCCGGCGGTACCAGTCGAGGTAGCGCTGGTAGCGATCTTTCTGAAAACTCGGTCGCCGGATCCCGTGGTGCTCGCCGGGGTAGACCACCAATTGGGTGGTCCGACCGAGGCGGCGCAGGCCCTGGTAGAGCAGCTCCGAGTTCAAGATCGGCACGTTCCAATCGAGGGCGCCGCCGAGGATCAAGGTCGGAGTCGTGATCTTCTCGACCGCGTTGTAGGGCGACAAGCGCTCCCACAGCTCGCGAGTCTTCCAGGGCAGCCCGAGCTCTGCCTCCCACTCCCGCTGGTAGTGGTCGTGACCGTAGTTGGCGACGTACAGCACCTCGCTGGCGCCACTGATCGCGCCCTTGAAACGATCGGTCTTGGTGATCACGTAGTTGGTGAGGATGCCGCCGTACGACCAGCCGCCGACGCCCAACCGCTCGGGATCGGCCCAGCCTTTCTCGATCGCGAAATCGACCCCGGCCATCACGTCCTCGAAGTCCTTGTTGCCCCAGTCGGCAAAGATCGCACGCGCGAAATCCTGACCGTAGCCGGTCGACCCCCGAGGGTTCACCCGCACCACCAGGTAGCCGTTGGCGGCGAGCAGCTGCGACTCGAAGTCGAATCCCCAGTCGTACTGCGATGCCGGGCCGCCGTGGATCCGCAGCACGGTCGGCGAACGATCACCGGCGACGGCATCGATGGGAAAAGTCACGAAGCCCTCGATCGCGGCGCCGTCGGGGCTCGTGAATGACACTTTCTCCACCCGCGCCAGGCGCAACGCGGCGATCAAGCCGCGATTGTGTCCGCCGAGCAAACGCACCCCGCGGGCGTCGTACACCGCAACATCCTCGGGCTGATGGGGGGCGCTGTCGATCAACGCCACCTTGCCCGCCGGGCTCACGGCGAACGCCGAGATGCTGCGCTCACCGTCGACCGGGCGCCGGACCTCGGGTTTGTCGGCCTCGAGGTCGAGCGTCGCCAGCACCTGCGCCCCCTGATCCTCGAGCAAGAAGTACACCGACTGACCGTCGGGCGCGAACCGAGGCGAAATCGCGTTGCGGTCGAGCTCCGGGGCGACGATCCGCGGCGCGCTCGGAGAGCCGGTCGGATCCAGGGTCACCACGGCCAGCCGCTGGGTCGCGTACCAGATCAGCTCGGGCTCGGTGACGGTCAAGTAGGCGATCGCCGACCCGGAGGGGCTCCACGTTGGCGACCAGTCGCGACCCGGCTGCGTGGTCAGCTGCACCAGCGGCCGCGCGCGCGCCGGGGTCGGCGGCGGCGCCGGTGGCTCGCCAGGCGATCCGGTCCCGGCCGACGCCGCGATGTCGGGCGGCACCAGGGGCACCGGCGGTGCGGGCGGCGGATCGGTCGCCGACGACGGACCGATCGCCGCAACCAGCCACAGATCGTCGTTGTCGTTGGCGTCCGGCTCAGAGCTGCGGTTGCTGGTGAAAACGATGAGGCGGCCGTCCGGACTCCACGATGGCTCCGAGTCGTCGAAATCGCCGAAGGTCAACTGCACGAGCTCGCGACGCTCGAGGTCGAAGCGATAGAGATGGTCGCGGCGGTGATCGAGATAGCCCTGGTAGTCGCGCTTGAACTGAAGCCGGTCGATTACCCGGGGGCGGGGCTTGGTCTCGCTGCCGGCTCCCTTGCTGGTCGTCGCGTCGAACTCTTTGGGCTCGGGGTCCTTGATCACGAGCACCAAGCGCCTGCTGTCGGGCGACCACTCGTACCCCTCGACCCCCTGCTCGACCTCGGTCAGCTTGCGCGCGTCGCCCCCGGCGCGACGGAACGCCCACACCTGAACCTTGGCGTCTTCCTTGCCGCCTACCAGGTCAACCGGCCGCGAGCTCAAGAACGACAGCCACAGACCGTCAGGGCTGAAACGCGGCCGACTCGCCGAGTAACCCGCGCCGCTCCACGGTTGGGTTTCGCCGCCCTCGGTCAGCGCCACCCATAGCGCGGTCTCGCTGGTGTCCTTTTCCTCGTCGAGGGTGGTGACCGTGTAGGCGATCGCTGAACCGTCGCCGCTGATCGCCAGGCCACCGACACTCGCCAAGCGGAACATGTCGTCGACCGCCAGGGGTCGCAACAGCGGCTCTTGGCCGGCGACCGCGGCCGCCACGAAACCTGAAATCGCCAGAATCGAACGCACCGGTCTCAACATGTCCCCTTCTCGCTTCCCACTGGCAAGAGCGCCAACGATAACCCAGGGCAATCCCGGCGCCTCTTGATAGATTCCGCGAGCTTCCTTGGAGACGACCCTGAAGTCCAAAGAGAGCCAGCCGGCCACCTTTCCTCCCGGCGAAGTGCTGCTGACGCGGGCAAGCTTCGATCGCGAGGTCCAGACCGAGGTCGACCAGCTGTTGGTGGCCGGGCAGTGCGAGTCGGGCCGGCTCGAGATCGACTCGGCAGACGCCCGCTTGACCTGTCTGATCCATGACTCGAAGCCCTACCTTGCCGAGCTGCTCGAGGGAGATGTCCATAGCGGCGTCGGGCTGTGGGATCTCGCGCTGCGGGCTCGCCAGTTGGAGGGGTCCAACTGCCGGCTCATCCGGTCCGATCTGTCGACGGTGTTGATGGCAGCGGTCCACTTCGCGACAGGTCCTCGGCGACCGCGGTTCCGATCCGTCCACACTTCTGAGAGGTAGTTCGTCATGTCGAGCTCGGACCACGCCTACAACCACTCGTACAACTACTCGGTGTTCGACCTTGCGCGCGAGCAGCCGGTATTCGCAGAGTTCCCGAACCGCCTGCACGTCGGCGAGCGCGCCCCCGACTTCCCGTTCGAGAACCTGGCGGACGGCCAGACCGTGCGGCTGCGCGATCTCTGGGCGAGCGGCGTCGCGATCCTCGAGTTCGGCTCGTTCACGTGACCGTACTGCGCCATGGCGGCCGCGGCGATGGACGACCTCGCCGACCGCTACGGTGACCGGGGCGTGACCTCGGCCTTCCTCTACACCCGCGAGGCCCATCCGGGAGAGAACTACCGTCACCACACCTCGCTGGAGGTCAAGCGCGCGAACGCCAAGGCGCTCCGCGCCCACTGCAACCTGCGGCGGCGGATCTTGCTCGACGACCTTGACGGCAGCGCACACCGCGCCTATGGATCGCTTCCCAACATGACCTGGATCATCGGGCCCGGCGGCCGGATCTTCTACAAAGCGATGTGGACCGAGGCCCAAGACGTCGAGAGCGGTCTCCTCGAGGCGCTCGCGGGGCTGGCGGCGCGAGCGGTCGACAAGGAGTCGATCGCGCCGTTCTACAGCGAGCGTCTGGCGTGGCGTCCGCGCGACGACGGTGCGTTCCGCGCCGGCCTCGAGCGCACCGGACCCCAGGCGGTCAGCGACTTCTATCGAAGCTGACAGGGTCGACTGCTACGATCGGCGTTCTTCAGGAGAGCTCGATGACCAAAGTTGCCCCTGCCAACGAGACCGACTTCTTCGCTCAGGTCGAAGCCACCACCAAGAAGGCGATCTGGTGCGCGCTCGCCACCAGCACCGCCAACGGCCCGCGGGTGCGGATGGTCCACCCGACCTGGGAGGGCAAGACCCTGTGGTTCGCAACCGGCGCCGACTCGCCGAAAGCCGCGCAGCTGCGCGCGGATCCACGCGTCGATGTCCAGTTCCAGGTCGCGCCCCCGGATTTCGTCCACTTGATGGTGCGCGGCGAAGCGCAGTTGGTCGAGGATGTTGCGGGCAGGCAACACGCTTGGGAGCTGCTCGACTACGACCTGTCTCAGTTCTGGCCCGGCGGCGCCGACGACCCGAGCTTCGTCGCGGTGAGGATCGAGCCGCGGCGAGTGGAGCTCTCGAAGATGTTCGGCTCGCAAGACAAGCAGGTGTGGACTGGATAGGCGATGAGTCCCGGGTCACGCGATGAGTTCGCGCGCCAGGCCGAGCAGCGCTCGGGCGGCCTGGTCTCCGAGTTCTGGCACTTCTTGATGCAGACCAAGAAGTGGTGGCTGCTGCCGATCGTGCTGGCCCTGGTGCTACTCGGGCTGCTGGTGTTGCTCGGCGGCAGCGCGGCAGCGCCGTTCATCTACACCCTGTTCTGATCCAACCAGCTGGCCAACCCGAGACACTCTGCGAGCTCGGTGCTCGGGCCGATTCACCCGCCGCCAAGCGGCCGCTTCGGCCGCCAGCGGCCTGCTTCAGCCGCCGCCGACCCCGAGCGCCGCTCGCAGCGCGGCAGACACGTCGCCGAGCGCGGTGCGCGCGCCCTCCAGCAACGGCGACAGCTGCAAGAAGACGTGGATCTGCCCGTCATAGCGGCGCAGGGTCACCGGAACACCCGCGCGGTTGAGGGTGGCGGCGTAGTCTTCCCCTTCGTCGCGCAGCGGATCGAACTCGGCGGTAATCACTAGCGCCGGCGGCAGGTTTCGATGGCTTGCGGCAAGCAACGGCGATGCCTCGGGATGGGCGTGGTCGGTCTCGCTCGGCAGGTAGTGGCCCCGAAACCAGTGCATATGGTCGCGAGTCAACACGTAGCCCTCGGCGTTCTCGTCGATCGAGGGATGGCCCATTCGCATGTCGACCGCGGGGTAGATCAACAGCTGGAACGCGATCGGCGAACCGCCGCGATCGCGGGCCCGCAAACAGACCGCGGCTGCCAGATTGCCGCCGGCGCTGTCCCCTCCCACCCCTACCTTCGCTCCAGGGCGGGCGAGGTGTTCGGCATGGATCACCGCCCAATCGAGCGCCGCCATCGCGTCTTCGACCGCCGCTGGGAACGGATGCTCGGGCGCCAGACGGTAGCCCACCGAGACCACCGTGCACGAGCTGCCGACGCACAGTTCTCGGCACAAATGATCGTGGGTGTCGAGGTCGCCGATCACCCAGCCGCCGCCGTGGTAGTAGACCAAGACCCCGCCAGGCGCCGCCGGCCGGTAAATCCGGACCGGAACTTCTCCGCCGGGACCGCGGATCGTCCGCTCCACGATGCTGTCGACCTCGGGGCCGTCGCCGAGCGCTTGAGCGAGCGCAAGATAGCCCTGCCGCGCCATCTCGGGGGTCTGCTCCAGGATCGGCGGCGCCGGGTTCTCGAGAAGCTGCGCCGCTTGGTCCGCGAGAAATGCCTGCACTTGGGGGTCTAACGGCACGAAAACCTTCCTCGGACGATCGTTCTTCTGGCTGTCTCAACGCGCTGCCAGCAGGTAGCCGACCCTAGCAGAGGCGGCTGATCGTCGGGCTACCTACTCGGCGCGTCCCGTGGGCGGCTTCGCGCAGAAGAGCGACGGCTACACTCTTCCTCGCCCATCAACGCGCCACCAGCTGGGGAGGACTCCGATGACAACCGAGCGTTTCGAGGACGTGCTCTACGAAGTCGACCGCGGGCTCGCCTGGATCACGATCAACCGACCCGATCGCTACAACGCCTTTCGCGGGCGCACCATCGACGAGCTGATCCGCTGCTTCAAACGCGCGTGGGCCGACCCGGCGGTGGGAGTGCTGGCGCTCACCGGCGCCGGCGATCGCGCGTTCTGTGCCGGCGGCGACCAGAAGCAGCGCGCCGAGACGGGTGATTACGGTCCGACCGAGAGTGGGCTGTTCGAGGTCGAGACTCTGCACCGGCTGATCCGCGACGTCCCCAAGCCGGTGATCGCGGCGGTCAACGGGGTCGCGATTGGCGGCGGTCACGTCCTCCACGTGCTGTGCGATCTCACGATCGCCGCCGACCACGCGCGCTTCGGCCAGGCCGGACCGCGGGTCGGCTCGTTCGACGCCGGCTTCGGCTCGGCCTACCTCGCGCGCATCCTCGGCGACAAGAGGGCGCGCGAGGTGTGGTACCTGTGCCGCCAGTACGACGCGGCAACCATGGAAGCGTGGGGACTGGTGAACCGCGTCGTTCCCCAAGACCGCCTGCGCGACGAAGTGCGCGCGTGGGCCGACGAGATGTTGGCCAAGAGCCCGACCGCCATCAAGGTGCTCAAGCACTCGTTCAACGCCGACAGCGAGAGCATCGCCGGCATCGGCTCGATGGCCTTCGACAGCCTCGAGCTGTTCCTCCAGACCCCGGAAGCCAAGGAAGGGGTCACCGCCTTCGCGGAGAAACGATCGCCCGACTTCTCGTCCTACCGATGACCGGAGATCCTCGAATGGCCACAACAGAACCGCGAACCGCGTTCGTCACCGGCGGCGCCGGCGGCATCGGTCGCGCGATCTGCAAAGCCCTCGCCGCCTCCGGCCACCGAGTCGCGGTCGCCGACCTCGACATCGCGGGGGCCGAGCGGATCGCCGCCGAGATCAGCGGCCTCGCGGTCTCTCTCGATGTCACCAACGAGCGCTCGGTCATCGCGGCGGTCGACGGCGTCGGCCGCGAGCTCGGGCCGGTCGCGGTATGCGTGAACTGCGCCGGCTGGGACGAGTTACGGCCCTTTCTCGAGACCGACGACGAGTTCACCAAGAAGGTCCTCGAGATCAATCTCGCGGGGCCGATCCGGGTCACCCGGGCGGTGCTGCCGGGGATGATCGCGGCGGGCTGGGGACGGCTGATCAACGTCGCCTCCGACGCCGGCCGCGTCGGCTCGTCGCTCGAGTCGGTCTACTCGGGCGCCAAAGGCGGACTGATCGCGTTCACCAAGACCATCGCCCGCGAGATGGCGCGTCATGCGATCACCGCCAACGCGGTGTGCCCCGGCCCTACCGAGACTCCGCTGCTGCGGTCGATGGCCGGCGAGGGCGAGCGCTCCAGCAAACTGATCAACGCCCTGGTGCGCGCGGTGCCGATGAAGCGTCTCGGCGCGCCGGAAGACATCGCGCCGGCGGTCGCCTTCCTGGCCTCCGAGGAAGCGCGTTACATAACGGGTCAGACCCTGTCGGTAAGCGGCGGTCTAACCATGGCCTGAAGAAAAGTGACAGGCACCGAAATACCTGTCGCTTCGCCCCCGAGTTGAGGCGACAGATATTTCGGTGCCTGTCACTTTTGGAGCGCGGCGAGCAGGCGGTCGATGTCGGCCTCGACGTTGTGGATGTGCGGCGAGACCCGAAGGGCTCCGCGGCGCAACGCGACGTCGACGCCAGCGTCACGGAGCTTGCGGTGCATCTCAGGGTTGCGCTCGGGATCATGGGCACTCAGGAACGCCAGGGTCGAGCGCTCGGGCTCCGCCTCCGGACTGAGCACCCGGTAGCGCGAGCGGTCGAGGCCGGCGAGCAGCCGCGACACCAGGTCCTGGTCGTGACGCGCGACGTTGTCGATTCCCAGGTCGAGCAGCCACTCGAGGGCGGCGGTCCAGGGCACGAACTGGAAGAAGTTGGCGGTCGCGAACAGGTCGAAGCGCAACGACTCCCCCCGGCGCTCCCCTTCGAGGTCGAGCTCGTCCTGGCCCAGGTCGTCGGCCGAGAACCGCGAAAGCCAGTAGTCGAGGTTGGGATCGAGCTCGACTGCGAGCTCGGGTCGCAGCCAGCAGAACCCGGTTCCGTAGGGACCGCACAGCCACTTCCAACCCGCCGAGATCACGGCGTCGACCGGCAGGCTCTGGACATCGAGCGGACGCGCCCCGAGACCCTGGGTGGCGTTGACCACGAAGCGCACCCCACGATCCCGGCAAGCCGCGCCCACCGCGTCGAGGTCGGTCACGAAACCGGAGAACGAATGCACCCAGCTTGCGCACAGCACCCGGGTGCGCGGACCGATGGTCTCCGCCACCTCTTGGGCGCCGACCACGAAGCGCCGCGGCTCGAGCCACCGAATCAGGACGCCGCGTCGCCGCAGTCCGAGCCACGGCAGCAGGTTCGAAGGAAAATCACCGCGCACCAACAGCACTTCGTCACCGGCGACCAGGGACATGCCGTTGGCAATCAGATGGAGACCGTACGACGCCCCGTTCGCGAGCACGATCTCGTCCGCTGGGGCACCGACCAGCCGGCCCAGGGTACTGCGCAGCCGCGCCGGGACCGCCGCAAAGCGATCGCCGGCGAGCTCGAAGGGATGGGTCTTCCACGACACCGCCTCCGCGGCGGCGTTCGCGGCGCAGCGCGGCAGCGCGCCCTGGTGCGCGGTGTTCAACCACGACCGGCCGCCGAAGTCGCCAAAGGCCTCGCGAACGTCCATCGGTCGAGGATAGTGACAGGCACCGAAATATCCGTCGCCTTGACCGCCGTCCCTTGCGACAGATATTTCGGTGCCCGTCACTGGCCGACCAGGTCGGCGGGGAATCTGACAGGATCCGGGGACGGTGACCGGGAGCTTCTTCTCTTCGCGGTGGGGTCTGATGCTCGCCATGCTCGGCATGGCTGTGGGCACCGGCAACATCTGGCGCTTCCCACGGATCGTGGCGACCAACGGCGGCGGCTCGTTCCTGATCGCCTGGGTGGTGTTCCTGTTCCTGTGGTCGGTGCCGCTGATCGTCGCCGAGTTCGCGATCGGCAAGGCGTTTCGCACCGGTCCCATTGGCGCCTTTCGCCGGCTGCTCGGCGAGCGCTTCGCCTGGATGGGGGCGTGGATCGTGTGGGTGGTGGTGGCGATCGGCTGCTACTACGCGGTGGTCATGGGCTGGACCCTGCGCTACCTCGTCGCGTCGCTGTTCGGCGAGCTGCGCGGCGGCACTTCCGAAGAGCTCTGGCACTCGTTCGCGTTCAGCCCGCTGGTGGTGGTGTTCCAGGCCGCGGCGGTGGCGATGGCTGCGGGCGTCGTCTACTTCGGGGTCTCGGGCATCGAGCGCATCGCGCGCATCCTGATGCCGGCACTGCTGGTGTTGGTGGCGATTCTGATGGTGCGCGCGATCACCCTGCCTGGGGCATGGCGCGGGCTCGAGTTCTTGTTCACCCCGCAGTGGTCCGAGCTCGGCAACTACCAGGTGTGGCTCCAAGCGCTCGCGCAAAACGCCTGGGACACCGGCGCCGGCTGGGGTCTCGTGGTTTCCTACGCGGTGTACTCGCGAGCGCGCGAAGACACCAACCTCAACAGTTTCATCCTCGCCTTTGGCAACAACTCGGTGTCGCTGGCCGCCGGCATCCTGGTGCTGTGCACCGTGTTCTCCCAGCGTCCCGACGCTGCCACCGAGATCGTCGGCGCCGGCAACGAGGGCCTCACCTTCGTGTGGGTGCCGCGGCTGTTCGAAGCGATGCCTGCCGGGACCCTGTTCATGGTGCTGTTTTTCCTCGCCCTGGTGTTCGCCGCCTGGACCAGCTTCGTCGCCACCTTTGAGGTCGGCGCCCGCGCCCTCCTGGAGCTCGGATTCGACCGCAAACCGGCGGTGGTCGGTTTCGCGGTGGTGGTCTTCGCGTTGGGGGTGCCGTCGGCGGTCGTCGAGTCGGTGTTCCGCAACCAGGACTGGGTGTGGTCGGTGGCGCTGATGGTCACCGGGTTGTTCTTCGCGATCGCGATCCTGCGTTATGGAATCCGCCGTTTCCGCCTCGAGTTCGTCGACATCGACGGCCAGGACCTCCGCGTCGGCACGTGGTGGGAATGGTCGATCCGGCTGGTGGTGGTGTGGGCGACGATCATGGTGGTGTGGGGCCTGTGGCAGTCGCGCGCCTTGCCGCTGTTCTCGCGCGAGGGACTCGGGAATTTGGCGGTCCAATGGGGAGTTACCATGGCGCTACTCGCCTTCGCGAACGGTTGGATGATGCGGCGCTGGAGGGTCGGTTGAGGTGTGACGCGTTCCCTTCCCGGCCGCCCTTCCTGCGCCTTACAAACTGAGCACATTTCCTCTCCTCCCGCGACCGCTGGTCGCGGTGTCTGTTGCCGCTAATGGCGCAGACGTCTCTTACAAGGCAGACACAATGACCCAAAGATCCTCGACCCTCACCGCGCTGACCATCCTCGCCGCTCTGCTGGTTACCCCGGGCCCCAGCCACGCGGGCGCCGATCTGTCCGCGGAAGCGCGAACCGTCGACGCCTACTTCGCCGCGCTCTCGTCGTACTACAAAGATGCCGAGCTCCTCAGGAAGAAGTTCTACACCGCCACTCTCGACGCCGGCGAGATCCGGGCGCTAACCCCCGCCGTTGACGCCCTCAAGAAGAAGGCCGACGCTCTGCAGGCCCAATTGCCGAGCATCGACAGCGCTCTTCGTGGGGTCGCGACCAAGCTCAAGGCTGCCAACGAGTTCTCGACACTCGACGCCAGCCTGGCCGCCACCACCGACGCGAAAGTGAGAACCCTGTTTCAACAGAACAGCCTGCAACAGTTGTTCGATAGTCCCAACCTGACCAGCCTGAGCTCCGAGATCGGCGCGGCGGCCAATGCTCTACAAGCGAAGCTCACCAACCGGGACGCTCAGACCGTCAACTACCGGACCACGCTTGCCTGCCGCGTCGGCACGGCAAGACTCGGCCTCATCAATCGCCGAGGCGGTGCGGTCACGGATCAGACGCTCGATGTCGTCAGCTGCAACTGCAACCCGACGACAGCCGACGGGCGAACCGGCCAGGGCCTCGGCACCGGCCGCTCCTGCGCAGACGTCATGGCCAACTGACGCCGGACACGCCGCGCCATCGAGTGGTGGCGCCCAATCACCCACGACGCCCACCCGGCCGGCCGCCTGGCCAGGTCCGGTTGGGCGTCGTCGTTCGCTGGGACGATGCGAGGAGGCAGCTGACAAGCGCCTTGGGCGGACCTGTCCGGTGTAATCTGGAGCGAGGCAGGTCGCCGTATGCTTCGACACCGATTTACCCGCCACCTTCGACTGGCGTTTCTGAGCCTGGCCGCCGCCTCCCTCAGCCCCGTCGCCCTCGCCCAGCCCGAGAGAGCGCCGAGCGATGCCCGACTCCACCACCAAGACCACCCCACCGGCTCGCCGATTCTCGCGTCCTACGACTTCGAGCAAGCGACGCCGTCTGGACCCGACACTTTCTGGGCTCGCCAGCAGCGCGGCGCCGAGGTCGCCCTCAGCCGCGCCTTCAAGGTCAGCGGCGAGCGCTCGCTCCACATCACCGAGGTCGCGGGCAACCGTGACTTCGCCGAGTTCCTCGCCTACTTCCCCGAGCGCCGCGAAGGCGAGGTCTACGTCCAGTTCTACCTGCTGCTCACCGACGCCGACCAACACTTCAATTTCGGTCTCGCCGGCGAGCGCTGGTTCCTGAGCAGCGAGCGTCACGGACACGCGATCTGGCTCCAGACCGCCGACGGCTCCTTCCGCCATCAGCCTCATTCAGGCTGGCAGACGCTGTTCGCGCCGCGGCTGTTCGTGTGGTACTTCGTCGACATCGTCTACCACGTCGACGCCGGAACCTACGACCTCGCGCTCTGGGAGGAAGGTCTCGCGGAACCGCGCATCGACCTCCACCGCCAGCTTGGACTGAACGGTCATCCAAGCTCGGCGGTGCGCTACTTCTCGCTGATCGGCGACCTCGAGGACCAGGGGCACTTCGACTTCTTCGTCGACGACCTGCTGATCGCGAGCGACCCCGCGGTTCGCCAAAGCCCGTTCGTCGCCCCCGGCCGGCGCCGGTTCTTCGTCGAGATGCTGGCGACGGCGCCGCGGCCGAAGCTCGACCCGATCGAACGCCGCGATCTGTTCTGGCAGGCCCGCCGGTGGCTCGATGAGCTCGAGACCCGCGAGCCAGGACAGAGCGCGCCGGAGCGCCTGGTTGCGCTCGAAGCGGCGGCCGACGAGGCATTTCTTGCCGGTGAGCTCGACCTTGCCGAGCGCGCCTTCACCCGGCTCCGGCGCGAGCCCGAGAACGAGCTGCGGATGATGCTCAAGCTCTCGGACATCGAGCACCTTGCCGGCAACGTTGCCGGCGAGCGCGCGCTTCGCGAAGCGATCTACGGCCGGCTCGAAGTCGAAGACTGAAGCGAGCACGACTGCGCAGCGATCACCGGATTGCACCTCGCCAGAGCCCCATCGGGAAACGCCACCTGGTAGCCGGTGCCGAGGTCGGGGTTCGGCCAGGCGTAGTCGGTGCTGACGAACTGGGCGCCGCTTGCAAAGGCGGCGTCCCGGCGAGAGCTGTCGCCGGTCCGCGCCTCGGCGGTGTCGGCGTCGGCGCGGGTGCGCACCAGGTATCCCTGCTCGACCCGTTCGCGGATTCGCTCCTGGTCGCGCACCGGGTCGTTCAAGATCAGGAACCCGGCCTCGGGACGACCCGGATCGGCGTCGACGAACAGGGTCCTCCCACGCAAGCCCGGGTGACCGCTGACATACGCCTCGAGCTTGTCGCCGCGCTCATCCAGCACGAACAGAAACCTCCCCCGCGCCCACTCGAGCTCGGGCCAGCCGTGCTCGAGCACCGCCGCCTCCAGCGACTCGCGGTCGCCGCGGACATCATCGGGCGCCAACAATCGGTCGCGACCCATCGCGTCGACGATCTCGGCGTCGAGCGCATCGAGTGCCGCGGTGTCGAAGGGCAGCGGACGGCTGTAGCCGGGGCGCTCGATCACCTGGTCCTTGGCGTTCATGGTCACCGCCACCGGCAGGTGGCCGGGATGGTCCTCCGACCATGCCTTGAGCTCGCCGAGACAACGCCGCAAGGTCAGACAACTCGAACGGAAGTCGAGGTCCTGGACGTGGAGCACCTTGAAGCCCGGCGCGCTCATGAGGCCCTCGGGGTCGAACGGCGGCCCCAGCGGCAGGCCGGCATCGCGGACGCGGTCGATTCCCGCGGGATGGGAGTAGCGGCCACCCTCGGGGTCGTAGAAGACGTCGAGCTCGAGGGCGCGCAGACCGAGGTCGAGCTGCTCGGTGAGCGGCGGATGGTGGTAGTCGAGGGTGCGCGCCACTTCCGGGCGGTCCTTTGAGAACAGGCCGAACAACGACGGATCGATCGCCTGTTTGTAGCTGTTGTGGCTGCCGATGACCTGGATCTGGTTGAGACGCAGGCGCACCTCGGGCACGTCGGCGCCCGGCCCCGGACGGTCGCACCCTGCACTCGACACCGCGCTCACGACCAAAGTGATCGCCGGCAACACGAAGGGCCAAACCGCTCGACGCTCCATCATCGATCTCCTCCCAGCCGTCCTTGTCGGTCTCAATCCGCGGCTCGCTCCGCGACCGCGACGATAGCGATGCCGCCGCGCACGTTCTGGCGCACCTCGACCCGCAGCGACCTGGGCGAAATCGCGAACACCACATCGTCAGCGATCCGCGCCGC
The DNA here is from genome assembly GCA_032128015.1 of Holophagae bacterium. Taxonomy (GTDB): domain Bacteria; phylum Acidobacteriota; class Thermoanaerobaculia; order Multivoradales; family Multivoraceae; genus JAQBHE01. The sequence goes on along the minus strand of JAQBHE010000643.1, from coordinate 6,733 downwards.
CAACGACTCGCAGAACGCGCCGTGCTCGCGAAACGACCACAGGTAGACCTTGAGCGCCTTTGACTCGAGGCAGCTATCGCCCGGGGAGTACTGGATCAGCACCGAGCCGAAGTCGGGCTGACCGGTGCGCGGACAGATCGCGGTGAACTCGGTCGCCAAGAGCTCGACCCGCTGGACATCGGGAGCCTCGAACGCCTCGGCGCGCAGCACCTCGCGGGCCTGCTCGGGGCTCTCGGGCCGCGACAGCGGGCCGACGCGCGGCAGCGGTGAGCCAGGATGATCGCTCACCCCTTCTCCTTGCGCTTGCTTTCACCCTTAGCCGCTCCCTGGGTCGCGGCCTGTTTCGCCCCGCCGAGGATCAACCCGCGCAGGTCGTCCATTCCTTTCGCGGTGACCGGGAACCAGGAGCGGAAGAAAGCTTCGGGCTCGAGGGCCTCGAGATTCTGCTCGAGACGCTCCTCGACCCGCTCGAGAAAGCGCTGTTGCATCGGCGCGATGTCGGGAAGGCCGAGCAAGGTCCTCGCTTCCTCCGGGGTGCAGTCGATGTCCAGCTTCACCTTCATTTTCTTGACTCCTCAGGCTGAGCTTGGGATGAGAGCCAACGATACCGCGGGCAGGCTCGGACCACAGCACCGACCACCGGCCGGTCGTCTGACCCGCCGGGGTATGGAGTCCGCGGGCGCGTGCGTCGCGCCGCTGCCACCCACGCCGTGCAGGTTAGAGTCTCGCCCAAGTGAGCCATCCCACTCCTGGACTCGAGCGGGTGCTGCGACGCCGGCACGTTCTCGCCCTCGCATTCGGGGCGATGATCGGTTGGAGCTGGGTGGTGCTGGCCGGCGACTGGATCGTGCGCGGCGGCACCCTCGGCGCGATCCTCGCGTTCGTCGGTGGCGGGGTCGCGGTGATCGTCATCGGCCTCACCTACGCCGAGCTCGCGGCTGCGATGCCGGTGGTCGGCGGCGAGCACGCCTACAGCTTGCGCGCCCTGGGTCCCACCGCCTCGTTCGTGTGCACCTGGGCGATCGTGCTCGGCTACGTCTCGGTGGTCGCGTTCGAAGCCGTCGCCTTGCCGACCGCCCTCGAGTATCTGGCGCCCGGCTTCTCGCGCGGGCACCTGTGGACGGTCGCGGGCTGGGAGGTCGAGGCCACCTGGGTGCTGGTCGGCGTCGCCGGCGCGGTCCTGATGACCTGGATCAACATCCGCGGCGTCGGGCTCGCAGCCAGGCTCCAGACCGCAGTGACCGCGGTGATCGTCGCGGTCGGCATCGCCTTTCTCGCCGGCGCCTTCAGCCAGGGCGCCGTCGCCAACCTCGAGCCACTGTGGGTCGGCGGTGCCGCCGGCACCCTCGGCGTGCTGGTGATGGTGCCGTTCATGTTCGTCGGTTTCGACGTCATCCCCCAGGCCGCCGAAGAGATCGATCTGCCGTTCAACGCGATCGGCAAGTTGCTGGTGCTGTCGATCGCGATGGCCGTTGCCTGGTACGGCCTGATCATCCTCGGCGTCGCGTTAGCACTCCCCGACGCCGAGCTCCACGCGTCCCCGCTGGTGACCGCCGACGCCGCCACCGCGGTGTGGGGGACCCGTTGGGCGGGCACGCTGCTGGTCGCCGGCGGCATCGCCGGCATCCTCACCAGCTGGAACTCGTTCCTGGTCGGCGCCAGCCGCGCGATCTACGCGCTCGCCCACTCCAGCATGCTGCCGGCGTTCTTCGGGCGGCTCCACCCGCGCTATCGGACTCCGGCGAATGCGACCCTGTTCGTCGGCGCGCTGTCAGTGCTCGCACCGCTGTTCGGCCGTCCTGCGCTGGTCTGGCTGGTCAACGCGGGCGGGCTCGGCATCGTCGTCGCCTACGGATTCGTATCCCTGTCGTTCCTGGTTCTGCGCCGCCGCGAGCCCGAGCTCGAGCGACCGTTTCGGGTTCGCGGTGGGCTTTGGGTGGGTGGCCTTGCTTTGGTGCTGTCGGTGGGCCTCGCCCTGCTCTACTTACCGGGTAGCCCGGCGGCGCTGCGGTGGCCGCAGGAGTGGGGGATTGTTCTCGGTTGGACGGTCGCCGGCGCGGTCTTGTACCTGCTCAGCCGACGCGCCGCCGGCGCCGCGACCTAAGGAGTTCCTTACCCACTAGCCTGGCCGCTCGAGGCGACGGACAATCGGTCTTCGCTCCCTTAGGTCGACCAGGCTCAGCTCCAGCCGTTCGCCAACATTCGGGAGCACGAATCAATGCCAGACTTCCTTTACGAACCGTTCTTCCAAGACGTTCTCACCAGTGTCATCGGCAGTGTAGTTGTGCTTCTCCTAATCTATGTGGTGAGAATCGGCGTCGCTAACGTGAAAGAGTGGCGTACTACGAGAGGCGCCACCCGCCGATCGATGTCTGGAGTGGGCCCTCATTCACCGGATCCACCGACTCGACAGGAAGCGAACGTCCAGGTCCTCTTCAACGTTCTGAAGTGGTCGATTATCTCTGCCTTGCTATGGGTGCTGGGGAGCTCCGTGCCGACTTATGCGTTTGGCCTTTCCCTCCTACTGCAAATATGTGGCGCCGTTTTTCTCGTTCTCGCGCTGCGCTGGGTGCTTGTTTATCAAAAAATTGGGCGCGTTGAAGGCATTGACATTTACTTTCAGCCCGCGCAATCGTGTTTTTAGTCACACGAACGACGCTGATACGAAATCAAAGCGCGGTCAGTACATTGTTCCTGAGACGAATGTTGGCTAACCAGCCGTCTCGCTTCAACACCTTCGGCGCCAACGCGCCTCGACAAGGGTGAACGCCAGCGTTCAGCGACTCAAGGATCTCGAGGGTATTGCCGGCAGATCGGACTGGCACCGCCGTGTCCCCTCTGAGGGTAGCGGCCGACCTTGGGCGGCCGACGAACGAGCGAGAACGCCGACAATCTCACCGCGCCCGAACGAGACCACACACCGGCCCGCTCGACATCGGCGCTTGTTCGTAGCAATGGCGTACGCCCCAACAGCTCCTCACTCGGCCGCCCAAGGCCGGCCGCTACCCCCAGAGGAAGCCGAAGCCCTCGATGTGCGCGGCCGTTCGCCCTTTGCTGCTAGACAACGGCTGTCATTTCCGGAGCCAGGCCCCGAGGTAGGATGGCGCCATGCGCGGGATCCAGTACGTCGTTGACGCCGACGGCACCAAGAAAGCGGTCGTGATCGATCTCACCGAGAACACTGAAGTCTGGGAGGACTTCTCCGACACGATGGTGTCCAGAGAGCGTGAGGTTGAGCCCCGGGAGGAGCTCGAGGACGTGCGGGAGAGGCTCGAAGCCAAGAGCGCAGAGTGATCGCGTGTCAAAGAGAGGGCGACAGATCCCAGATGCGTGATATTCCCGAGCTGACCACCGCAGCCTTGAAGGCCGCCATCCCAGCGAGCCAACGCCGTCGCCTGATGAATGGCACGTTCGAGTCAGGGGCCGACATATGCGCCCTTCGCCGTTTCGTCGGCCTCTCACAGCCACGGTTCGCTGCGGCCTTGGGCATCAGCGTTCACACGCTCCGCAACTGGGAACAGGATCGCCGGCGACCGGAGGGGCCAGCTTTGGCGCTGCTGCGGATTGCCGCGCGACATCCTCGGATCATCCGAGAGAACCTCGAGCGAGCTGCATAGATGGCAGCACAACCATGCGGACCCCGCGAACCGCGAGGCTCGGCGTCAGGGCACCAGAGCAGAAACGTGGCCGACCCAATAGAAGCGTTGATCCTGGATCTTCTGGAATGGGTCGGTTCTCGACCGAGGCCCTACTCGGACGTCATGGACGCGTGGCGGACGTCGTGCCCGCGCCTTCCGGTTTGGGAGGATGCAAATGATCGCGGGTTCGTCGAGCTCCAGCATCAGGATGGGCCAGGAACCGTGGTCTCTTTGACCGGACTCGGCCTGGAGTTCCTCGAGACCCATCGCCCGCGCCGTGCAGTCCACCAGCCATGAGCAGGAAGATCGAACCGATTCACCCGGGAGAGGTCCTCATCGAGGATTTCATCAAGCCGATGGGACTGAGCCAGTACCGGCTTGCACAAGCGTTGAAGGTGCCACCGCGGCGAATCAACACAGATCGTTCACCGCAAGCGCTCGATCACCGCGGACACGGCGCTTCGTCTGTCGCGCTTCTTCGGCACCTCGGAGCGCTTCTGGATGAACCTCCAGGGCCGATACGAGCTCGAAGTGCAGAAGGACCGGCTCGGAGCCGTGCTCGAGCGCGATGTCGAGGTCTTCGCGGAGGCAAGATGACGCCGACCAAAGCGGGTCGACGCCCTTAGAGATCACGAGGCAGCGATGTACCCAACCGTTGCCAGTCGTCTCCGACCCGCGGCCGCGCTCCTCGTGCTCGGGATCGGTCTTGGCGCCTGCTCCTCGAAGCAGCCCGCGGATCTGTTGATCTACAACGCCAAGGTGATAACCGTCGATCCGCAGTTCTCGATCCACAGCGCGATCGCAATCCGCGACGGGCGAATCCTCGAGGTCGGCAGCGATGACCTGGTCCGACGCTACCGGCCACGCCGCGAGCTCGATCTCAACGGCCGCACCGTGCTCCCCGGCTTCGTCGACAGCCACACCCACATCGACGGCGAGCCCAGGCGTCACGTGCCGCTCGAGGAAGTTCCGTCGTTGGTCGAGCTCGCAACGCGGGTGAGCGCCAAGGCCGAGGAGTTCGGACCAGATCAGTGGATCACCGGCTACGGCTGGTCGGAAGACGAGATCGCGGAGGGGCGACGGCCGCTGCGTGCCGACCTCGACCTCGCCGCCCCCAACAACCCGGTGATCTTGACCCGCGCCGGCGGTCACAGCGCGGTGGTCAACAGCCTCGCGCTCGAGCTCGCCGGAATCCATCGCAACACCCCGAACCCCGAGGGCGGGACCATCGAGCGCGACGAGACCGGCGAGCCGAACGGGATCATCCGCGAACGTCAGGCGATCGTTGGCCGGCTGGTGCCCGATCCTGACGTCGCAGAGCTCGAGGGCAGCCTCGCCGGCAAGCTCCACGACCAGCTACGACTCGGGATCACCAGCCTGATCCAGGCGAGCGCGTCGATCGACGACTACCGCATGTGGGAGCGGGTCTACGCCCGTGAGCGCGGTCTGCCGCGGGCCGCGGTCCAGATCCTGTGGGCTGGGCCCGAGGCGATGGCCGCGCTCGGCGGGGTCACCGGCGCCGGCGACCAGCGCCTGCGGCTGGGCGCGGTCAAGATCTTCGTCGACGGCGGCTTCACCGGTCCCGCGGCTTACACCCGCGAGCCCTACAAGGGACAGCCCAACTACCGCGGCAAGCTGAACCTCAGCGTGGAAGAGCTGCGTCGCACCATCCGCGAGGCCGACGGCGCCGGCTGGCAGCTGGGCATCCACGCCATCGGCGACGCCGCGATCGAGCTCACGGTCGACGAGCTGGCCGCGGCGCTCGCCGAGCGGCCGCGAGCGAACCACCGGCACTACCTGAACCACTTCACGATGATGCCGCCGCCGCGAACCATGGAACTGATGGCCGCGAATGCCATCCACATCACCCAGCAACCGAACTTCACCTACACCCTGGAAGGACGCTACGTCGAGCATCTCGACGGTGAGCGCCTCGAGCACAACAACCCATTGCGAACCCCGATGGATCACGGGATCCACGTGGCACTGTCGAGCGACATCCTGCCCATCGGCCCGATGGTCGGCCTCTACGCCGCGGTGACCCGCAAAGGTCGCTCTGGCCGGGTCTTCGGCGAGGGCGAGCGCCTTACCATCGAGGAGGCGATCCGCGCCTACACCATCGGCGGCGCGTACCTGACGTTCGAGGAGAACGACAAGGGATCGATCGAGGCCGGCAAGCTCGCCGACCTGATCGTGCTTTCGGAGGATCCCCTGACCATCGACCCGGAGCGCTTGCTGGGCATCGAGGTCGACATGACGATCGTCGGCGGCCGGGTCGAGTACCAACGCGATAGCGAGAGCGGCGGGATACACTTTCGACCATGAGCCAGGACAACTCGAACTACGAACAGCTCGAAGTCTCAGAGCTGTTCTGTGCCACCTGCCGCACTTCCCGGCCGGTCCGCAAGCACCTGCTGCTGGTGCTGCCCGATGGCAACCGCTACGAGTACCGGTGCGCGCAGTGCGGCACATCGGTGGGCGCCAAGGCCGACGACGATTCTTCGACCTTCCGCACCACGCTCGGCTTCTCGCCGGGTGGCCGCAAGCGCTAGAGCAGACGAGACGCCGCCATGCGATTCAGTTTCTGGCCCGGTCCAACCCAACCGTGGAGCGAGATCCTGTTCCTGGCCCGGCACGTGGAAGCGGCTGGCTGGGACGGCATCTGGTTCGCCGACCACTTCATGCCCGATGGCGACAAGGTCGACGTGCCGTGGAGCGAAGCGTGGACCACGCTCACAGCGATCGCTACCGCGGTGCCGCGGCTCCGGCTCGGCCCGCTGGTCACCGGCAACACCTACCGCCACCCGGCGGTGCTCGCCAAGATGGCCGCGACCCTCGACCACATCAGCGGCGGCCGGGTGGTGCTCGGCCTCGGCGCCGGCTGGCAGCAGAACGAGCACCTCGCCTATGGACTGCCGTTTCACACCGTCGGCGGACGCCTTCGCCGGCTCGACGAGGCCTGCCAGGTGATCAAGGCGCTGTTTGGCGAGGGGCGAGCCTCGTTCGCCGGCAAGTACTACCAGCTCACGGACGCGCCACTGGTCCCCAAGCCGGTCCAGCAGCCACTACCGCTCTTGATCGGCGGCGGCGGCGAG
>JAQBHE010000642.1:0-7053 GCA_032128015.1 Holophagae bacterium | reverse complement strand
GCCGCCGGCGTTGGGGCCGGTGACCACCAACACGCGGTCGTCCTCGAAATCGAGGTCGAGCGCGATCACCGGACCGCGGTTGCCGGCGGAGCCGAGCGCCGCGGCGCGAGCGTCGGCGAGCGCGGGATCAATCAGCGGATGCCGCCCACCGACGATCCGCAGTGGTCCCGGCGAGAGGTCGGGCAACGCCGCGCGAGTGCACCCGGCGAAACGCACCACCGCCTGACACCAGTCGAGCTCGGCTAGGAGCACCACCGCACTCTCGATCAGCGCCCGGTACTCGCGCACCCGCGCCTCGAGATCGCCGAGCAACCGCGCGATCTCGTCGTCGACCGCCGCCACCGCCGTCTGCACCTCGTTGTTGTCCTCGACCAACTCGAGCGGCTCGAAGTAGAAACTGCGCCCAGTCCCCGATCGCCCATGGACCAGCCCGGGAAGCCGGCCGCGGTTGCCGGCTGGGAGCAGCACGCTGGAGCGGCCGTCACGCTGGGACACCGTCTCTTCTCCGAGTTGATCGCGGTTGAGCTCGATGTAGCGCTCGAAGCGGCGCGCCAGAGCGTCGCGACGCGAGCGCGCCTGTTGGGTGAGCCGCACCAGCGCCGGGCTGGCGTCAGCCCGCACCTCGCCCTCGGCATCGAGGACGGCACGGATCGCTCGCGCCAGTTCGCCCGGCACCTCGAGCTCACCGCCCAGACGCTCGGCCAGACGCTCGGCCCAGCAGGGATAACCGTCGGAGGCCCCGAGGCGCGCGGTCGCCGTCGCCAGTGTCTCGAGGGCGCGGGCGATACGAATCAGGTCGGGGCCGGCGAGCGCCGCCAGCGGCGGCCGGAGCGCTCCTAAGAACGGCGCGAGCGGCTCGCCCCACGACGGCACCAGCGCACCCTCGCGGTCGAGCGCTGCTGCAACTTCGAGGTACTCGGCTCGCCGGCGCTCGAGGTCTTGGGTACTGGTCGAGGGGGCGGTGGCGAGAATGCGCTGCGCACCGAGATCGGTAGCCGCGAATCGCGCGATGACGCGCAGTACGGTCCCGAGCTCGAGGTCACGCAAGCTGGCCGCAGAGCACAGCTCGACCGCAGCAGCCTCGGGCGACGGACCTTCCGGCAGCCGATCTGGGTCACCGTCGCTCATCGTCGCGCTCATCGTCGCGCGCCAGCTCCCCATGGCCTGGAAACAGCTCGCGGCTCCTATGCGGGGACGGCGACCTCGCGGTCGCCGGAGAAGACGCTACCTGGGGTGGCCCTACCTGGGGTGGCGCTGCTCGGGGTAGCGCTGCTCGGGGTAGCGCTGCCCGGGGAGACGCTGCCCGGGGAGACGCTGCCCGGGGGGGCGCTGCGCAGCCACCACCGACGCCCGCATCGCGGACCGGCCGGTCACGCGAGACCGAGTCGCCGGTCCTCGGTGAGCTTGCGCTGGATCTTCTTGCGCGCCTGCAGCGCCTTGCGCTTGCGCTTGATCGACGGCTTCTCGAAGTGTTGGCGCTTCTTGAGCTCGGTGAGGATCCCCTCCTTCTCGCACTTCCTCTTGAAGCGCCGGAGAGCGTTCTCGAAGCTCTCATCGTCACGAACTTGCACGATCGGCATGGCCGAGGTCACCTCACTTCCGGGGATCTAGACTTCGGGGGGATATCGAATGCATGGCCCAGGCAGAATTTCCGGCGCAGACCGAGTCGCGCGCCAGAGCCAAGCGTCCAAGCGTCTTGCTGCGTGGAGTGGCACCCACACGCGTAGTCCACCATTGTGACCTGCCGGGGGCCGGCAGGTCAAGGCTCTGGCGCAACAAGCTCTGGCGCAGGGGTTTCCGGCTCAGCCTTCGCTCGTTCCCTCGATTGCGGAGTAGTCGAGCTCGTAGGCGGTCCAGACTCCCCGCTTCTTCTCGAAGAACACACCGGCGGCACCGCCCTCAGTATCGGGGTTCTTGCGGTAGAACCAGCCGATACGGTCACCCGGAAATTCTTTGATGTTGCGCAGGTTGACCGGTCCGACCACCGCCTTGATCTGTTCTTGGGTCATCCCCTTCTCGAGCTTGTCGAAGCGCTCGCGGGTCACGAACCTCATGTCCAGGGCCCAGGCCAGCTTCTCTTTGAGCAGTTCGTTGTTGGGATCAACGACCAGCGCACGCTGGATGATGTCCTCGGCACGCTTCCAGTCGCCGCCCTTCTCGACGTACTCCAGAGCGAGCTCGAGATCCTCACCGCTCTTCATGCGGATCGCTGCGAGCTGCTCCGGTTTCGGCTCCTCGCCCTGGACCATTGGATCCTCGTTGATGAACGTCACCACCTCCGTCATGAAGCCGTCGGCCAGGGCAGTGGTGGCGCTGGCGAGCTCGGCCTCTTGGGCCACGAGCGCGGCAAACGCCGCCGCGCGGTCGATCCCTTCGGTCACCACCAGAGCCTCGGCTCCCGCGGCGATCTGTGCCCGCAGGGTCTTCAGTTCCAGTCGTTTCTGGACCAGGTCCGCGTGCGACTGCTCGAGGTGGGTCGAAGCCTCGGTCCGCGCCGCCGCCGCGACCAGCTGTTCGTCGGGGCCGCAAGCCACGAGGCCCATGGCCAGTACACCAACCGCCCCAGAGATCAAGAGCGCAAGTAGCCGTTGCATCCGTCCTCCTCTATAGGATCCATTGGATCTGCGGTTCGCAGCGCCCGCATCATACACCAGCCAGCGGCCGCGCACAGCCGTAGCGCGCCCGCAACCGCAGCCTGTTCTCGGCTCCTGGTCGCGACCTATCTCTTTGCGATTGCAGCGCTTCAGGCCGCCATGAACGACCCCGGTTTCTTGACAGTGGTCGCAGCGAGAGCCAGAATCGAAGATCGATCCCTGCCCTGGTCATGCTGGCGACCGAGGAGACGCGGACGACCTGATGCCCGAGCCCCGCGAGAGTCACGAATCCGGGTCGCTTCCGGCCCCTGAGCCAGGCGACCGCGCGCCCGCTGCGGGCGCCGGCGCCCTCGAGGCGCGGCTGGCCGCGCTTCGCCGTGCCGTGGTGTCGCGGCTGCGCCTGACCGAGGAGTCCCTGCTCCAGCTAATCGCGGACTTCACCCCGGCCGCCGTCGAAGTCGAGAAGCAGAGGGCCACCGGCGAAGCGGCATCCGGGGAGCATGCTTCTCTGGAATCCCTGCGTCGCGCCACCTGCCGCCTCGACGACACCAACGACCAGGCCGAGCTGCTCGCCCGGCTGCTCGAAGAGTCCGGCGCCTACGCCTCGCGCGCCGCGCTGTTGCTGGCCTCCGAAGGCGACGGACCGAACGATCGGCTTCGGGTTTGGAACGCCGTCGGCTTCGACAACGGTGGGCTTGGCGAGCGGGTCCAGATCCCGCGGTCGTGGCTGGCGATTCTGGACGGCAGCGAGGGTCGCGTGCTCGACCGCGCCGACTGCGTCGAGGCCACGACGCTGATGGCAGCCTCCTCGGCGCGCCGCGGCGTGGTGGTTCCTTTCTTGGTCCGCGACCGCGTGGCGGCGGTGTTGTACGCCGATCAAACCCACCAGCGCGATCCCTTCGAGCCCGACGCCCTTCAGCTCCTCTGCCATACCGCCTGCCAAGGGCTCGAACTGGTTGCCATGCGCACCCGCCGCCCGGCATCGACGTTGGTCGACATGACGGGGCTGGCAGTTGGCGAAACGGTTGGCGAAACGGTCGGCGAAACGGTCGGCGAGATCGAACCCCTCCCCGACGCCGAGCCCGGCGCGACGCCGGCTCGGGCTGCCGAAGCGCCGCTTCCGAGCACCACGATTGAGGTCGGGGCACCGCCATCGCCGCCCCCAGCCGTCGCCCCTGAGGCGTCGCTCCCCCGCTTCGAGCCGAAGGCCGGCCTCGACGCCTCGGTCGCCAAGGCAGACTCGGATCAGACCGCTGCGCTGACCCCGGCCGAGATTGCCGCCGGCTTCGTGCTCGAGGAGCTACTGCCGCCAGTCGCCGTCGATGCCGCCGCAACAGCGGAGCAGGTCCGGCCGACACCCCTCTTCGAAGAACCGCCGCCCCGCCCACCGATCGACCGCCCAGCCGCCTCGGTCGGGTTCGCCCAGATTCCGCTGGAAGAAGCCCTCACCGCCGAAGTGCAGCTACCGGTCCCCGCGGACTACGGTGACGCTGCGGCGGCTTGGCCCGATACAGACGACCCGCTGCTCCTCGACCAAGATGAATCGCTCGCCGACACTCTTTCGGGGCCGGCGGTCGAGCAACCGGTCCCCGATCCTTGGAACGTCGAACCGATTCCAGACGCGTTCTCGGAGCCGCCTCTCGAGCCGCCTTCTCCTTCGAGTCCCGAGCCATTGGGGACCGCTCCAGAAGCGACCGAGCCGACCTGGGACTTCGACCGCGAAGGGCCCGCGGTGGATTTGGGCTCTGGAGATTTGGGCTCTCGGGATTCGGTCGATGGTGACCGGGCCGATGGCGATTTGACCGATGACGACGATGCGCTGCTCGCGAGCTCTCGGACCTTCGACGCCATGCACCAGGTCGAGCCGGTCGCTCCGGGACCTGTGCGGTCACCCAGCCCGTACTACGAAGCCGTCGAAGACGCTCCCGGGGAGGACCTGTCGATCGAGGATCCGTTCGGGTTCGGGCGTCCTCCGGCGCCACCGCCCCCTCCCGCCACCGTCGGCTTCAGGACCGAAGTTCTCGATACCTCGGCCTTCCGATCGGCAACCCCGCCGCCGGCGCCTCCACCCAGGCCTGCCGAAGCGCCACGGATCGCTGGCAACATGGTGGCGCCACCGGCGGACTTCGAGGGCCCAGGCTGGGCCTTCACCAGCCGCGGCCTGCCCGGCGAAACCGGCAGCGGAGACCGGCTCCACGATGAAGCCAAGCGCCTGGCGCGCCTGCTGGTCAGCGAGATCAAGCTCTACAACGAGGAGCAGATCGACCTGGGTCGCCGCCGGGGCAACATCTACGAGCAGTTGCGCGACGACATCGACCGCTCGCGGCGGATGTACCAAGAACGCGTCGATAACCAGGTCCGCGACACCACGGACTACTTCCGAGACGAGCTGATCCGTAGCCTCGCCGGCGGCAACGCCGAGCTGATGGGGCTCTGAGCGGGCGGCGCGCCCGAGAGGCGGCGCGCCCGACCGGCTCCGCTTTGTCCAGCCACGGGGCGGCCCTTCGCCCCGAGGGTTGCTATACTCCTCCACCCGGAACCGGGGCCCGCGGGTCCATAGCTCAGCGGTTAGAGCAACCGGCTCATAACCGGCAGGTCCCTGGTTCAAATCCAGGTGGACCCACGCGCAGAGAAACGAGCGAGATTGCAACAAGCCGCTGGCAACTCATTGATGCCCACTACCCTCGAGACGATCATCGAGCTTCAACAGGCCCTGAACGAGCTCGCGGTCGAGAGCAGCCGCCTCGCTCAAGTTCCCGAGTCGATGCGCGAGCTCCACGAGGAGCACCAACAGCTGGGAGCCGAGATCGCGCGCTTGGGTGCCGAAGCGCTCGAGGCCGAACAGGAACGCCGCGCCGCCGAAGGCAGCGCCGACGCGATGCAGGAGCGCATCGCGCACTACCAACAACAGATCAACCTGGTGACCACGCAGCGTGAGTACGGAGCGCTGCTCAGTGAGATCGACACCGCGACAAAGGCGAAGCAAGAGCACGAGGACGCGGGTCTGGCGGCGCTCGAACGCCACGAGACCGCGACCCGCGAGTGCGCCGAGTTCGAAGCTCGCTACGCCGAGATCGACGACCAGTACCAGCAGGAGCTCGAAAGCTGGGAGAGCGAGAAACCGGCGGTCGCTGCCAAGGTCGAGCACATCGAAGGCTTGGTCGAGGTCCTCAAGAGCCGCCTCGCTCCACCGGTACTCCGCCGTTTCGAGCTGCTCTATGAGCGCCACGAGGGATCGGCGCTGGCCCGCATCGAGAAGGTCGATCGCCCGGGGAACGCGCCGGTGATCTACCGCTGCAGCGTTTGCAACTACAGCGTGCGGCCTCAGGTGGTGGTGGAGATCCAATCCCGAGGCGAATTGGTGGCCTGCGACTGCGGCCGCCAGCGGATCTTCTACTTCGACGACGCGATCTGACCCTCGCTGCGGGGCCCGGCCGCAGATGAGCAATAGGGACTCTGAGCACCGGGACTCGCCGGCGACCGCCAGCTGTCTGGCCGAGATTCGACGACGAGTCGCCGTCGCGTGCGGCCGGTGCGGGCGCGACCCCGGTGAGGTCACGATCGTCGGTGCGAGCAAGGGACAACCGCTCGCTCGCCTCGAGCAGGCCTGGGCCGCCGGGCTGCGGGTGTTCGGCGAGAATCGGGTCCAGGAGGCGGAAGCCAAGCGGCCGCACCTGCCGCACGCGATCTGGCACCTGATCGGGCCGCTGCAGTCGAACAAGGTGAACAAGGCGGTGGCGTCGTTCGATGTCGTTCAGTCGGTCGATCGGCTGTCGATCGCCGCGGCCCTCGATCGTGCCGCTGAGCGCGCCGGCCGCCGACTCGACTGCCTGCTCGAGGTCAACCTCGCCGGCGAGGACACCAAGCACGGCTTTGCCCCCGGCCAGTTGCAGGACGCCGCCCATCGCATCACTGGCCTCACCCACCTGAGGCTGCTCGGGCTGATGGCGATCCCGCCGCCGGGGGCCGATGCCGAGGGCTCGCGGCCCTGGTTCCGCGAGCTCCGGGTCTGGCGCGACCGACTCAGCGCCCAGCTCGGGGGCTCGTTCCCGGGGGTATTGTCGATGGGAATGAGCGACGACTTCGAGGTTGCGGTGGAGGAGGGCGCGTCGTGGGTGCGGATCGGCACCGCGCTCTTTGGCGCGCGCCCCGGCACCCAGGAAGTCGGATGAAGACGCTCAACGATTTGTTCTTCCACGTCGCTCGCGCGTCGGCGGGCCGTTTCGGACTGCTGACGATCCAGCGCACTTCCGGTGTCGCCTCGTACTCCACCGAGGACTTCGTGACGGCGGTCCATCGGTTGGCGATCGGCCTCGAGCGCCGCGGGGTGAAGCCGGGGGACCGCATCGCGCTGTTTGCCGAGAACTGTCCGGAGTGGCACGTCGTCGATTTCGCCTGCCACTTGCTGGGGGCGGTCAGCGTGCCGCTTTACCCCTCGCTGCCGGCCGACCAGGTGCTC
>JAQBHE010000641.1:0-6446 GCA_032128015.1 Holophagae bacterium | reverse complement strand
GGGGTCAAGACCGTGGTCGAGGAGCTCAAGTGGGATCGTGAGGTGTTCAGCAAAGCCGCCGCTGACGAGCTGCCGATCGGCGAAGCCCAGGACGAATGGGCGATCGGCGATCTCGAAGCCGGGTTCGCGGCCGCCGAGGTGGTGTTCGAAGAGAGTTTCTACAACCAGTCGCTCACCCATCACCCGCTCGAGCCACGCAGCTGCATGGCCTACTGGCAGAACGGCAAGCTCTACCTGCACGCCTCCACCCAGAGCATCGCGATCACTCACGGCGTACTGGCGCGGGCGATCGGCATCGAGCCCCAAGATCTGGTGCTGATCGGGGAGTTCTGCGGCGGTGGCTTCGGCAGCAAGATCGTTGGCACCTCGAACGTCGCGGTCCCGGCGTTGCTCGCCAAGAAGACCGGCCGGCCGGTGATGCACCGGGTCTCTCGCTACGAGGAGAACTACTTCGGTCGCGCTCGGCCGGCTCTGCACGCCCGCGCCCGGATCGGTTTTGCCAAGTCCGGCAAGGTCACGGCCATCGACCTGTTCATGGTCCAGGACAACGGTCCATACGGTCGCCAGAGCGATGTCGGCACCGCCGGTGCGGTGGCGTCGTTGTCGTACCAGCCCCAGGCGATGCGCTACCGCGGAGTCTCGATCCTCACCAACACCCCGCCACGGGCCCCCCAGCGCGGGCCGGGCGGCGCCCAGATCACCGCCATGCTCGAACCGCTGATGGATCGGGCCGCCAACAAGCTCGGCATCGACCGTCTCGAGATGCGGCGCATCAACGCCCCACAGAGCGGCGCCAAGTTCGAAGGTGAGCTCAAGCGCAACGTCACCACCGCCTACATCTCGGAAGCGATCGACAAGCTGTCGCAGCTGGTCGACTGGCCGGAGGCGAAAGCGCGGAGCGGCAAGCGCAACGGACCGCGGGTCACCGGAGTCGGGGTCGGTCTGTCGAGCTTTACCGCCGGCGCGAGCGGCTTCGACGGCCTGATGATCATCCGGCCCGACGGCAAGCTCTACCTCCACAGTGGGGTCGGCAACCTCGGCACCCATTCGTTCTCCGACACTTCGCGGGTCGCGGCCGACGTTCTCGGAATGCCGTGGGAAGACTGCGAGGTCATCTGGGGCGACACCAGCCGCCACCTGCCGTGGACCAGCGTCCAGGCCGGGAGCATGACCACCCACTCGGAGTCCCGGTCTGTCCACGCGGGCGCGATGGACGCCAAACGCAAGCTCCAGGAGATCGCTGCCCGCGACCTCGGAGGCGCGCCTGATCAGTACGAGGTCGACGGCGGACGAGTGTTCCGCAAGGGCAGCCCGTCGCGCGGACTGTCGTTCGCTCAAGCGGCCAAGCGCGCGATCGAGCTCGGCGGCAAGTACGACGGCCACGAGCCGGCCGAAGACCTCCACGCCATGACCAAGGCCTCGGTGACAGCACTCGCCGGCCAGGGTCTGGTCGGCGCTGGCAAGGACAACTACCAGCGCTCCGGCGACGTTTACTCGTTCGTGCTCGGGTTCGCCGAGGTCGAGGTCGACACCGAGACCGGTGAGCTCGAGATCCGGCGCTACGCCGCGGTCACCGACTGCGGCACGGTGATGAACCCACGCAGCCTGGGCGCCCAGCTCCACGGCGGCGGTGTCCAGGGCTTCGGCCTGGCGCGCAGCCAGAAGTGGGTGTTCGATCCGAAGTGGGGGATCCCCTTCGCCCACCGCTTCTACACCGCGCGGCCGCCGGGCATGCTCGACGTGCCGTCGAAGATGGAGTGGGGGGCGGTCGATCTGCCCGACCCCAACAACCCGGTCGGAGCCAAGGGCATTGGCGAGCCGCCAGTCGGCGCCGGCGCCGCGGCTTTGCTGTGCGCCGTCCAAGACGCGCTCGGCGACAAGGTGTTCCAGCGCACCCCGATCACTACCGACAGCATCCTGAACGCGATCGAAGGGGTCACCGTGCCCTACACCCGTCTCGGGACCCACACCTGAGGGGGCCCAAGGGTACCCGGAGGAGAAATACGATGGCCGTCATCCACGACATGATTCCGGCGTTCGAGCTCTACCAGCCCGCGGACACTCCGGGGGCGCTCTCGCTGCTCGACCGACTGCGCGGCGACGCCTGGGTGCTCGCTGGCGGTCTCGACAGCATGGACTGGTTCAAGGACCGGGCGAAACGGCCGAAAGCGGTCGTTGACCTGGGCCTGATCGAAGAGCTGCGCGGCGTCCGCGAGACTGCCGACGGTCTCGAGATCGGCGCCATGACCAGCCTGACCGAGGTCGCGGCCAACCCGCTGGTGCGCGAGCGCTACGGTCTCCTCGCCGCCGCGGCGGAGAAGGTCGCAACCCCACAGATCCGCAACCAGGGAACGCTGGGCGGCAATATCTGCCAGGACACCCGCTGCTGGTACTACCGCGGCGGTTGGCCTTGCTACCGCGCCGGCGGCAACATCTGCTACGCCGACACCCCGACCTCGATGAACCGCGAGCACTGCCTGTACGGCGCCAGCCGGTGCGTGGCGGTGAGTCCCTCCGACACCGCGCCGGCAGTCTTGGCACTCGACGCCGAGCTGGTGATTCGCAGTGCCGGCGGCGAGCGCGTCGTCGCCGCCGAAGATTTCTTCCT
Source organism: Holophagae bacterium (assembly GCA_032128015.1). GTDB lineage: Bacteria > Acidobacteriota > Thermoanaerobaculia > Multivoradales > Multivoraceae > JAQBHE01. The sequence continues at coordinate 3,838 of JAQBHE010000641.1, read as the reverse complement.
CGGGCCCTCGGTCGACATCACCCGGATGACCGCCCTCGACCCGTCTGAGCTCTTGACCGCAATTCGGCTCCCGTCCCGCTGGGCCGGCGCTCGCTTCTATTTCGAGAAGGTCCGCGATCGCAAGGCCTGGGACTTCGCGCTCGCGAGCGTCGCGGCGGCTTTTCGCGTCGACGGGGATCGGATCACCGATGCCCGGATTGCTCTCGGCTCGGTCGCGCCCTACCCGATGCGGGTCAAGCGCGTCGAGTCGACGCTGCGTGGCCAAGTGATCTCCGAGGATCTCGCCAAGCGCAGCGGCGACCTCGCGGTGACCGGAGCCAAGCCGTTGCGTCAGAACGCGTTCAAGATCCCGATGATGCGCAACCTGGTCAGCCGCGCGATCCGCGGCGATTCCGCGGGCGCGATCGCCTGAGGCTTCGGCGCGAGGAGACGATATGGATTTCCTGCAACGAGCGCGGAACCCCTGGGGCCAGGAAGTCCTGGTGCGGATCTCCTGGAACCTGTTCTGGCTGGCACTTCTGGCGGGAGCGCTGTTCTTGGCGTTCCATCTGCTGTTCCGCCGCCAGCAAAGGAGCCGCGCGTCCGAGGCGCCGACCGTCGAGCTCGCGGCCCTGGGCAAGGTCCCCGAGCGAATCGTCCGCCATGGCCTCACTGCACGGCTGTTCCACTTGGTGATGGCGGCGTCGATGCTGGTGCTGTTGGCGACCGGCTTCCTGCCCAAGGTGGGGCTGCAGTTCTCGTGGCTGACCACTCACTGGGTCGCCGGCGTGATCCTGATCGCGTCGATCCTCTTTCACATCGTCCACGCCACGTTCTTCCAGAGCCTGCGCAACATTTGGATCTCGCTCGGCGATGCCCGCGAGTGGATCCAAGAAATGCGCCACGCGATCAGCGCGAAGACTCCGGCGCCGCCGCGGCCCGGCAAGTACCCGGTGGACCACAAGCTCTACCATCACGCGGTCACCGCGAGCGGATTCGCGGCGATGATCACCGGGGTGCTGATGATGTTTCGCATCGAGACCCCGTTCTTCGTGCGCAACCCCTACTTGTATACCGACGCCACCTGGGGCTGGATCTATGTCCTCCATGGCTTATCGTCGGTGGTGCTGGTGACCCTCACGATCACCCACGTCTACTTCGCGATCCTGCCGGAGAAGCGTTGGATCACCTGGTCGATGGTCTTCGGTTGGATCTCGAAGGCGGACTTCATCGCTCACCACGACCCGCGCCGTTGGCCGCCCGAAGGGCGGCGGCAACCCGAAGCGCCGCCCGAAAACCAAGCGACCGCTGCCGCCGACGCTGCCACCGAGGCGAGTTGAGCGTCCCGGCGTCCCCGGACCGGTAGCCGCGAATGCCGCGTCACGAGCTGCGCCGTCGCATCGACGCGCTGGAAGAAGCCTACGAGTTCTTTCTCGCGTTCGCCGCCCAGGGCCAGCTGCCAGGAGCCGGCCATGACGGCGAGCTCCGCCGTCATCTGACCAATTGCCAGGCATCTCTCGAGGGACTGGCGAGCCTGTTTCAGATCGTCGCGTCGCAGGGCCAAGACGGCGAGCCACCGGAGTTCCTGGCGGTGCTCGAGGAGGATGCGAGCAAGGCGCATGCCGCGATCTCGTTGGTTGCGGGTCACAAGGCGATCGGTTCGCAGCTGATCGACAACCTCAACGCCTCGATCCACGTTCGCGCCCTCCTCACCGACCTGTTCCTGCTCGACGAAGCGCTGCTCGGCGCCGACGCCTGACGCGGTCCGGCGTGGGGGCGCCTGCCTCCCTCGACCCAGACCACCCCGACCCGACCCCTCCGAGGTAGGATCGGCCCCTGCGTTCCTGCCTGAGGTGCCGATGTCCAGAATCAGATGGCTGGGACTGCTGGGGTGCGTGGCCTGGGTCGCCCCAGGGTTCGCCGAGGAGAGCCTGATCAAACACTACCGTGAGACCGCGTCCAAGATCGTCGCGGCGGCGATGGCCGACGACGGTGGCTGGCAGAAGCTGGAACACTTGACCACGGTCATCGGCCACCGGCTGAGCGGCTCGTCCGAACTCGAGCGCGCGATCACGTGGACCGATGCCGCGATGCGAGCGGAAGGCCTGGACAACGTCCGCAAGCTACCAGTCGCGGTTCCCCACTGGGTGCGCGGCGAGGAATCGCTGACTCTGGTGGTCCCGGTCGAGCGCAAGCTGGAGATGCTCGGACTTGGCGGCAGTGTCGGCACTCCGGAGGCTGGTATCGAAGCAGCGGTGTTGGTGGTCGAGAGCTTCGACCAGCTCGACGCTCTCGGTCGCAATGCGGTCGCTGGCAAGATCGTCGCTTTCGCGGTGCCCTGGGAGGGCTACGGCGCCACGGTTCGCTACCGGTCGACTGGCGCTTCGCGGGCGGCGCGGCTCGGGGCGGTGGGCGCCCTGGTGCGCTCGGCCACCGGTCGCAGCCTCTACACCCCGCACACCGGGGGGCTGCGTTACGACGCCGATGCGCCACAGATCCCCGCCGCCTCGATCACCGTCGAGGACGCCGAGTGGATGAAACGGGCTGCCGCCCAGGGACTCGAGATCAAGGTCCGTTTGCGAATGGCGGCGCGCACCCTTCCCGACGCCGAGTCGGCCAACGTCATCGCCGAGCTCACGGGCCGCGAGTTGCCGAACGAGGTGGTGGTCATGGGCGGTCACCTCGACTCGTGGGACGTTGGCCAGGGGGCTCACGACGACGGCGCGGCCTGCATGGCCGCGTGGCACGCGCTCACCTTGCTCCAGCGCCTCGGGCTGCGCCCGCGCCGCACTCTTCGGGTCGTGCTGTGGACCAACGAGGAGAACGGTCTTGCCGGCGGTCGCGGCTACCGCGACTGGTTGGGCGAGGCGGTGGCCGGGCACGTCGCCGCGATCGAGATGGACGGCGGCGCCGAGCGTCCGGTGGGCTTCGGTGTCACCGCCAGCGGCAACGATGAGGCGGCCGGCAAGCAGGCAACCGACGTCGCGCTCGCCCAAATGCGCGAGATCGGCGAGCTGCTGGCGACCATCGAGGCCGGCGAGATCGTCGCCGGTGGCGGCGGCGCCGATATCGGACCCTTGATGCGCGAAGGCGTCCCCGGCCTGGCGCTGCGCACCACCGGCGAGCACTACTTCGACTGGCACCACACCCGCGCCGACACTCTCGACAAGGTCGAACCGGAGAACCTGCGCAAAGCCACCGCGATGTTGGCGGTCGCGGGCTTCGTGCTCGCCGACATGCCCGGAAGGCTTGGTCGCACCGCTCCCACCAACTGACCCGGCGTCACGGTCTCGAACCACGACCAACATCCGTATCCAGGAGGCCGACCATGTATCGCGAGCTCATCTACGAAGTCGCAGATCCGATCGCCACCGTCACTCTCAACCGGCCCGACCGTCTGAACGCGCTGACCGGCCGACTGCTCAGCGAGATCCGCCACGCCATCGGCGAGGCCGAGCGCGACCCGCGGGTGGTCGGCATCGTGCTCACCGGCGCCGGCCGCGGCTTCTCCGCTGGCGCCGACATGCAGATGCTCAAGGGCACCGCCGACGGTGCCGCGCGCACCACCGAGGACCTGCTCGAGTCGAGCCCCGGAGATCCCGCATTGGGCGCCGATTTCGAAGTCACCTACAGCTATCTGTTGGCGGTCCGAAAGCCGTTGATCGCGGCCATCAACGGTCCGTGCGCCGGCCTCGGATTCGTGATCGCGATGCTCTGCGACCTGCGTTTTGTCTCCGATCGCGCCACCTTCACCACCGCATTCGCGAACCGCGGTCTGATCGCCGAGCACGGCGTCAGCTGGATTCTGCCGAGGCTGATCGGACCGTCGCGAGCACTCGACATCTTGTGGACCGGCCGC
>JAQBHE010000640.1:0-2894 GCA_032128015.1 Holophagae bacterium | reverse complement strand
AGCAAATCCGGCTAGGGGGCGCAACCCCGTCGGTGTGGTCTAAGTGCTACGGAGTGCAGAGGTTGAGCACAGCGGCCGGGTGGTATCCTCCCGCGGTGATGCACCGTCGGGTTGTGCTGTTCGTGGGCCTTTGCGCTCTCGCGACTATCGCGCCGTTGGGGGCGCAGACGCGGTCGGCGGTCCATCCTCTGGACCAAGATCGCGAGCTGTTCCTCGCCACCTTGACGGCCCGGCTCGAGATCAACGGCCAAACCACGCCTCTCGGAGTTACGTTGATGCCCCGCGGTCCACTCTTCGCCTTGCGGCCCGTGATCGAACGGCTCGGTGGCGCTCTCGACATCGGCCCGCTCGGCCAGAGCCATGCGCTCGAACTCGGCGGTACCGACTTTCTCTTTGGGCCGGGGAGTGCAGCGCTTACGGTGGGTCACGAAATCATCGACCTCTCGCAGGCGCCGGTGGCGGCGGCAGACGGGCTGCGGGTACCCCTCGACCTGCTCGAAGCGATCTACACCCAGGTCGCCGCCAGGCAGTTTTCCTGGATCGAAAGCGAACGTCGGCTCGTCGTTGGCTCCGGCGGCATGCGGACGCTACCGGTAGCCGTGGACGTGGTGCACATCCAAGGCGTGAGCACGGTCGTGCTGCAGTTCCCGGAGCGGCCGCGTTACCGAATCGAGGAGCAGCCTGGCAGCATCAAGGTGCACTTGATCGGTGACCGCCTCGAGCGCCCGACGAACGTCCCTCGTGCAGCCAAGGGCCTGCTGCGCGGTCTCGACTTCGGCGACCAGGAGATCACGCTGCTGCTGAGAAGCGGCGCCGGCATGGAGAGTTATGAACTCAGCGAGCCCTACCGGCTGGTGTTCGATCTCTTCCCCGGACGCGGGCCCGCCTCGACCTCGGTTGGCCCGGCCCTACCTCCGCGGCGCAGCAGCATTCCGACCATCGTGCTCGATCCGGGACACGGCGGCAGCGCCGCCGGCGCCGAGGCCGGCGGCGTGGTCGAGAAGGACTTCACGTTGCGCCTCGCCCGCTTGCTGAAGAGCAAGCTGCAAGCGGCGCTTCCCGTCCGCGTGGTGCTGACCCGCGATGAGGACGCCGATCTGCCCCTCGAGACCCGGTCCGCGCTGGCCAACCAACTCAAGGCGGAGATCTTCGTCTCGCTTCATCTCAACGCCTCGTTTGGCAGCAGCGCGACCGGCGCCGAGACCTATTTCCTGAGTCTCGACGCGAGCGACGAACGGGCCGAGCAGGCGGCCGAGGAGGCTAACCGCGGCGCCGGCCGGGGCAGCTCACTGACCGATTTGCAGCTCATCCTGTGGGACATGGCTCAGACCCAACATCTGGCAGCCAGCCAACGCTTGGCGGCGCTCATTCAGGAAGAACTCAACGCGGCGCTTGGGATGCGCAACCGCGGGGTCAAACAGGCACCGTTCGCGGTCTTGATGGGTGCGGCAATGCCGGCCGTACTGGTTGAACTGGGTTTCATCAGCACTCCGCGCGAACTCGAACGACTGCAGGACCCCGTCTACCAGAACGAGTTGGCCGAATCTCTGACCCGGGCCCTGGTGCGCTTTCGAGCCGTGGCGACGACGTCCGCAACGAGTGCCACCGAGGTCCCGGAATGAACCGCAAGCAGGCGCTGATCTTTGTCAGCGCCTCGGTACTCGTCGGCCTGGTCGTCTCGGCCCTATGGCTGCGGAGCGCGCCGGAGTCAACGGATGGCCGCGGCGGCCCCGCGGCGGAGGGGTCAGCTGCCGAACTCGCCGGCAGCGTGACGCTCTATTTCCCCGGCGCCGACGGCCGCTTGCATGGTGAGGCGCGAGTCCTCGATACCGACGCTGAGGGCGCAGCGTTGGTCGAACGGATTGTCGTCGGGCTGCTGAGCGGCCCAGACAACGAGAGCCTATTCCCACCTCTGCCTCCATCCACGACCGTGGGCAGCGTGCTGCTGGCGGCGGACGGCACGCTATACCTCGACCTGGCGTCCGCCGAGCATCCGCTACCTCCCGTCGACGGCTCGCAGCGCGAGATCCTCGCCGCCTACAGCCTGGTCAACTCGATCTGCGCCAATATGCCAGGTATCCGTTCGGTGGCGCTGCTTTGGAACAGCGAGCAGCGCACGACCTTTGCCGGCAATCTCGACACGACACGCCCGCTGACCCCCAACCGCGGCCTGGTGAGCGCCTCACAGCCGGGATGAGCGCCCGGTCGTGAGCGCAATCGGCGTCTTCGACTCCGGCGTCGGCGGGCTGACCGTCGTCGCGGCACTCCAGCGCCGTCTGCCCGCCGAGTCGATTCTCTACCTCGGCGATACCGCGCGACTACCCTACGGCACGAAGTCGCCGGCCACCGTCACCCGCTACACCCAGCGCAACATCGATTTTCTGCTGGCGCGAGGGGTCAAGGCGCTAGTGGTGGCGTGCAACACCGCGTCGGCTCTCGCCCTCGACCACGTCGAGCCGCATTACCTGGGCCAGGCGGTGCCGCTCTTCGGGGTGATCGAACCTGGCGCCGCGGAGGCCGCGCGCATCACGGGCGGGCGCATCGGCGTCATCGCCACCGAAGCGACCGTGCGCTCGGACGCCTATGCCGCGGCCATCCACCGCCAGGCGCCGGGTTTGCTGGTGCATTCGGTCGCCTGTCCGCTCTTCGTGCCGCTGGTTGAGGAGGGGTGGCAGGATGACCCGGTCACCGCCGAAGTCGCCCGCCGCTACCTCGAGCCACTCCTGGCCCAGGGCATTGACACCCTCGTTCTCGGCTGCACTCACTATCCCCTGCTGCGCTCGACACTACGAACTATCGTCGGCCGGGAGATCGGCCTTGTCGACTCCGCCGAGGCCGTGGCGCGCGAGGTCGAGGCTCGGCTCGCCAAAGCCGGCCTCCTCGCTTCCGCCCAG
>JAQBHE010000639.1:0-11493 GCA_032128015.1 Holophagae bacterium | reverse complement strand
CCATTGCGAGGCCGGACCGCTGGTGCGCAGCAGCTACCACGCCCACGAGCACGTAGCGCGCGCTTCTTGATCCGGTTTCTTCATCAGCTGCTTGATCCGAGTTTCTTGATTTGGCTCGCCGGCCGCTCGCGCGATGCTCCGCCAGCTGATCCGCCACGGACTGCCGTTGATTCCGAAGCCGCTGATCGGCCGGGTGGCGAGGCGCTACGTGGCCGGCGCCGACCTCGAGGCGGCTCTTGGGAAGGTCGGCGAGCTCAATCGGGGCGGCCTTGCCGGTACCCTGGCGCTGCTGGGCGAGGAGGTCACCCATCGCGAGCACGCGGAGACTGCGGTCGACGAGTATCTGCGGACCTTTCGAGAGCTGCACGAGCGCGGTCTCGACTCCGGGGTGTCGATCAAGCTCACCCTGCTCGGGCTACGCATCGACGAGTCGTTCTGCCGGGCCAATCTCGAGCGGGTGGCGGCGGCGGCCCGTGACGCCGGGATCTTCGTTCGCATCGACATGGAGGACCACACCTGCACCGACGCCACCCTGCGCCTCTACCGCGAGGCCCGGGGACGCTACGACAAGCTCGGCATCGTGCTCCAGGCTTACTTGCGGCGAACCCTGGGCGACATTTCAGCACTCGAGCCCGGCACCTCGGTGCGGCTTTGCAAAGGGATCTACCCCGAGCCGCGGGCGGTCGCCTTCCTCGACTACGACACGGTTCGCGCGAACTTCCTTGCCGCGCTCGAGCAGCTGATCCGCTGTGGCGCCAAGGTCGCCGTCGCGACCCACGACGAGTACCTGGTGGCCGGCGCCCTGGCGATCCTGCGCCGGCTCGGGGTCGATTCGGGACGTTGCGAGTTCCAGACTCTGCTCGGGGTCGACGAGCCGTTGCGCGACCTCCTGCGGCAGGAAGGCCACCGGGTTCGCGTCTATATCCCCTATGGAGCCGACTGGTATGCGTACTCGATTCGCCGGCTGCGTGAGAACCCCCAGATCGCGCTCCACGTGATGCGCGCGATGGTGGGTCGCCGCCGCTAGATTCACTAGGCCTCTCGGGATCCTCACAGATGAGTCAAGTTTCGTGGGCCTAGTGAATCTAGGAGCCCGCGGCCGTCCGCGGCCGCTTGGGCGGGGTGACAGCTAGCGGGATCGTGGTATGACCGCGCCTCATCACTGCCACCTCGTTGGGGAGTGGTGACAACCACGATCCCGCTGCAGTTGCGGCGCGGGCCGCGCTGGTCCATGCTCGCCGTGTCCGCGCTCTCCCCAACGATGAATCACGAGGCTGACGATGACCGAAACAGAGTTCGACTTCGGACACACCGCCGTCTTGGGTTGCGGCAAGATGGGCGAGACCCTGCTGCGCGCGCTCTTTGCCTCGGGCACCATGGAGCGCGAGCGGGTGATCGCGACCGTCGGTCACGAGGCCAGCCTGGCGCGGGTCGAGGAGCGGCTGGGAGTGCGGGCCACCCGCGACAACCGTGAGGCGGTGGCAGCGGCGCAGACCGTGTTGCTGTGCGTCAAACCCCAGCTCGCCGACTCGGTGCTCGCCGGCATCGCGCCGCTGCTGCGACCCGACCACCTGGTGATCTCGATCCTGGCATCGGTGACCACCGGCTACATCGAGCGCCGCCTCGAGAGCGAGGTGCCGGTGGTGCGGGCGATGCCGAACACGCCGAGCCTGATCGGCGCAGGGATGACCGCGCTGTGCGGCGGGCGCTTTACCACCGAGGCCACGGTCGCCGGCGCTCGTTCGCTGTTCGAGCCTCTCGGCCGGACCGCGCTGATCGACGAGAAGCATTTCGATGCGGTCACCGGGCTGAGCGCCAGTGGCCCGGCCTTCATCTATATCGTCATCGAGTCCCTTGCCGAGGGCGGGGTCAAGGTCGGGCTGCCACGGTCGGTGGCAACCGAGCTCGCGGCCCAGACCTGCCTCGGCGCTGCGCGAATGGTGCTCGAGACCGGCGCTCACCCGGCGATGCTCAAGGACGCGGTGACTACACCCGCGGGATGCACCATCGACGGCATCCTCAAGCTCGAGGAGGGCGGCCTGCGGGTGACCCTGATCAAGGCGATCGTCGAGGCCGAGGCACGGGCGCGCGAGCTGGTGCGCGACACCTGAAGATCCCGGGTCCATGCTGCGGCATCTCCACGTCCGCAATCTCGCGGTGCTCGAGGAAGCCAGCGTCGACTTCGAGCCCGGCCTGAATGTGGTCACCGGCGAGACCGGCGCCGTCAAGTCGCTGGTCGTCGACTCGATGAACCTGCTGGGCGGCGCTCGCGCCAGCAGCGACCTGATCCGTACCGGCGCCGAGCAGCTCCTCGTCACCGGCATTTTTGACCTGCCCGAGGATCGCGTCGCGCGCCAGGTGCTCGGCGACGCCGGCATCGAATGCCCCGAGCCCGAGCTGGTGGTGCGGCGAGAGGTCGCGCGCAACGGTCGCAACCGGGTGTTCGTCAACGACCAGCCGTCGACCCTGCGACTGCTCGCCGAGATCGGCCCGTCGCTGCTGCGGGTGTTCGGTCAGCGTGACGAGTTAGGGCTGCTCGAGGCCGACCTCCAGCGTTCCTGGCTCGATCGCCAGGGCGGTGAAGCCGGCGTCGCCGCCCTCGCGACGTGTGCCGGCGCCTTTGGCGCTTGGAGCGCCGTCGCTGAGCGCCTGGCGCGTCTTGAGGGCGACCAGAGAACCCGTCGCGAGCTCGCCGAGCTGCTGCGTTTTCAGGCCGCCGAGATCGACCGCGCGGCCCCGGTCGCCGGCGAGGAGGTCGAGCTGTTGGAGGAGCGCCAGCGGCTGCGCCACGCCGACGAGATCGGCGGCGCGCTCGCTTTAGCCCTCGAGCTGCTCGCCGAAGACGACGAGGCGGTGACGGCTCGCCTGGCTCGCACGCAGCACGCGCTCGAGCCGGTCGCGGAGTGGATCGGCGAGGCCGGGTCGTGGCTTGGCGAGCTCGACGAGTCCCGCATCCGCCTCCAGGAGCTTGCCGCGACCATCGCTTCGTTTCGGGACCGGGTGGAGCCCAACCCGTTGCGTCTCAACGCGGTCGAGGACCGGCTGGCGGTGCTCGAGCGGCTGTTTCGCAAGTACGGCCAGACCGCCGCCGAGGTGCTGGCGCGGCGCCAGGCGATCGCCGGCGAGCTCGATGATCTCGAGGTTAGCGACGACCGACGCGCGCAGCTTATCCAGGAGACGTCGGCGCGCCTCGAGGAGTACCGCACGGCTGCGACCGAGCTGTCACGGCTGCGGCGGGGCTGGGCGCGACAGCTCGAACGAGGGATGGAGCGCGAGCTCGAAGAGCTGGCGCTGCCGAAGGCGCGTTTCTCGGTCGCGCTCGACGTTCGGCGGCGCGACGGCAGCGGGATGGTGGTCGCCAGTGCGGAGGTCGCCAGTGTCGAGGCAAGCAGTGTCGAGGCCAGCGGTATCGAGGTCGACTTCCATTCCTGGGGCTACGATGTCGCGAGCTTCTTGTTCTCGTCGAATCCGGGAGAGGAGCTGCGACCGCTCGCCAAGGTCGCTTCCGGTGGCGAGCTGTCGCGGGTGCATCTCGCCCTCCAGACGACTGGTGCGGGCGAGGCCGCCGCCGACGCCTCGACCCTGGTCTTCGACGAAGTCGACGCCGGAATCGGCGGTGCGGTGGCGGCAGTGGTCGGGCGCAAGCTGCGTCGGCTCGGCGAGGCCGGTCAGATCCTCTCGGTGACCCATCTTCCCCAGGTCGCGAGCCAGGGTCATCACCATTTCCGGGTGGCCAAGGGCACGAGCGGCGGACGCACCCGGGTGACCGTGGAGGCGCTATCTCAGGACCTGCGAGTCGAGGAGCTGGCGCGGATGCTCGGCGGCGAGTCGGTCACCGAGACCGCCCGCCAGCACGCCGCTGAGATGCTCCTCGAGAGCTCGAAGGTCGCGACGACGGGCAAACGAAAATCGCGATGAGGGGAGCTCACCGCTGGTTTCGCCCGGGCGATCCGATCGCGCCGTTGCGCGCCGCGCTTTCGAGCGGTGCGATCCTCGCGATCCCCACCGAATCGAGCTACGGTCTGGCGGTCGACCCGCGTTCGGCGAGCGGCGTTGCGGCGATCTTTCGGCTCAAGGAGCGCGACGGCAAGAAGCCCTTGCCGGTGGTGGTGGCCGACCTCGAGCAAGCGGTCGCGCTGGGTGTCGACGGCAGGGACCCCGGCATGTTGGCGGCGAGCGCTCATTGGCCGGCGGCGCTCACGGTCGTGGTGCCGATCTCCAGTGCGCTGCCGACCCGTAGCGCGCTACCCGCGACCTGCGGCGTCGCCAGCCTGGCAATCCGGATTCCCGCCCATCTGGGCCTGATAGCTCTGCTGCGCGAGCTCGGTCACGGTCTGACCGCGACCAGCGCCAACCGCAGCGGCGAGCCGCCGGCGCTCACCGCCGAGGCGGTGGGCGAGCTGCTCGCGGGCTGCGACGCCTGGATCTACGACGGCGGTCCGCTGGCCGGCGGCGAGCCATCGACCGTGGTAGTTTGGGACTCGACGCGGGCAGCATTCTCGGTGCTGCGTCGTGGCAGGTTTGTGCTCGCCGAAAAGGACCTAGGATGATCCTTGCTCGTGAATCGACCGGCGCGCGAAGCCAGCGCCTGACGGCCGACCGACCGTGGCGCGTTGTTGCCGGGCGGCGTTTGCGGGCGCCCGGTTTCGCGCTCGCGGTCGCGCTGGCGCTTGGCTCGGCCGGTGGCTCGCGCGCGCAGGATGCATCGCGCGCGCAAGAGGCGCCGTCGATCGGGGTCGAGGAAATTGTCCGTGGTCAGCGTGGCTACGGCGTGTCGGTGTTCGCAGGCACCGAGCTCGAGCGCTTCGACGTCGAGGTAGTCGGGGTCCTCCGCGACATGAGCCCGGGGGTCAGCTTCATTCTTGCGCGGCTGAGCGGCCAGGGTCTCGAGAATACCGGCGTCGTCGGCGGAATGAGTGGCAGTCCGGTCTACATCGATGACCGTCTGGCCGGAGCCGTGGCCTTCTCGTGGAATTTCGCCAGCGACGCAATCGCCGGCATCACTCCGATCGCGCAGATGCGGAAGCTCTCTGCTTTGCCGGCGGCCGGCCCGACACCGCGCTCGGTCGGCGGCCTCGGTAGCCCGAAGACCCTGCTCGAGCTGGTCGCCGGAAGACGCGGTCCGGATCCTGCCCAGATGCTTCGCGAGCAGCTCGGCGCGGCGGTGCCGTCGTCGGCCCTCGGCCGCCAGCCGAGCTTGGCATTCGCCGCCCGCGGCTTCGGCGACGGGGCGCGCGAACTCCTGGGGTCGGCGCTCGCGCCGCTCGGTCCGCTGGCGGCGGCGGGTCGGGTCGAGAACGGCAGTGACCTTGGCGCGCTCTTGCCCGGATCGTCGGTCGCCGGGGTGTTGGTCGGCGGCGACCTCGAGCTCGCGGTCTCGGGGACGGTCACCGAGATCCGAGTCGACGAGGAGCGTGGCGACGAAGTGCTGGCCTTCGGTCACGCGTTCCTGTCGATCGGACCGCTGCGCATGCCGCTCGCGCCGGCCGAGGTGGTGAGTGTGGTGCCCAGTCGTTTCAGCTCTTTCAAGCTCACCAATGTCGGTTCGGTGATCGGCGCTTTCGACCAGGACCGGCTGACCGGCCTGCGTGGCCGCATCGGGCTTGAGGCCAAGACCACGCCGGTCGAGATCCGGGTTCGGGGGGTAACGCACCGGGACGGTGCGCCGCATCGCGACTATCACCTCGAGATCGCGGACATTCCGGCGATGCGTCCGGGTCTGGTGGGAATATCGGCGCTGCAAGCGCTCGACGCCGCGGCGCGCAGCAACGGCGATCTCGGGGTCGACCTGTGGATGCGTTTCGACCTTTCCGATTGGGGAATCCTCGAGACCCGTCAGACTTTCGACGGCTCGGGCGCCGGCATCGACGCCGCCGTTCACCTGTTGCAGCTGGTCGGCTTCCTCGAGCTCAACCCCTGGGTCGACGTCGAGGTCGCGGCCATCGAGATCGAGTTCCAGGTCGCCGAGCAGCCGCGCTCGGCGACCATCGAAGCGGTTCATCCCAGCCGGCGCCAGGTGGCGCCGGGCGAGACGATCGACCTGCGCCTCGAGCTCGTCGGCTATCGTGGCGAGCGCTCGATGAGCACGGTCAGCGTCGAGATTCCAGCCGATACCCCGCGCGGCAACTATCACTTGTTCGTCGGCGACGGCATGAGCGTCGACGCTGCCCGGCTGCGGATCGAGCCGGGGGCGCCGCGAGACTTCGCCGCAGCTCTGCGCCAGCTTGCCTCCTACCACGCTCGCGACCAGCTGGCGATCCTCGGGGTGCGTCCGGCCGATCCCGGGCTCTCGGTCTCCGGCCGTTCGCTGCCGAGCCTTCCCGGATCGATCCGCGCGATCTGGCAGGGTGCGGATCTGGTCGACACTCGACCGCTCGGGTTGGCGATCCGCCAGCACGTGATCCAGAGCTTCGAGCGGCCGCTCGATGGCTTAGTAAGGGTCGATCTCGAGATCGTCGAGCCGCGGACCGGGAGCTCGCGGACCGGGAGGTCCGGAGGTTGAGGAGCTCGATGCGGGTGGCGGCCATTTTGGCGCTGATGACGGTGGCGTCAGGGGTCATGGCGAGCGAGGTCATGACCTTTCGCACCGCCAGTGTCGAGTCGTTCCTCGCCGGCGAGCACGACGGCGTCAGCATCGACGCGGCCGGCACCCTCTCCCTCGGGCGCCGGGTCGAGCGGCTGGCGGAGCTCGAGGAGCCGTTCTTGTACTCCGCGGCGATCTATCGTGACGGCGATCGCGACGGCTTCGTCGTCGGCACCGGCAACCAGGGCAAGGTGCTGCGGATCGCAGCCGACGGCACGGTGACCGAGCTGTTTCGGACCGCCGAGCCCGAGGTCTTCGCGGTATGGGTCGATCGCGACGGCGCGGTGCTCGCCGGCAGCTCACCGCAGGGCAAGGTCTATCGCTTCCATGACGGCAAGACCGAGGTGTTGTTCGAGCCCGGCGAGCGTTACATCTGGGCGCTCGCTCGAGATACCGGCGGTGGCCTGCTGGTGGCCACCGGCACCGAGGGCAAGCTGTTTCGGGTCGCAGCCGACGGCGCCTCGCGGGTTTTCTACGACGCCCGCGACCCTCATGTGCGCACCCTGCTTCCGGTCGCCGCCGGCGCCGTGCTGGTCGGAACCGCCGGTGACGGTCTGGTGCTGCGAATCGAGGCCGACGGTGCGGTGCGCACCCTCTACGACGCCGCGCAGCCCGAGATCACCAGCCTCGCGCTCGGCGACGCCGGCGAGGTGTACGCCGCCGCCCTGGCCTCGGAGGCGAGCTTCGTCGACCTGACCGCCACCGCCAAGACGACGACGTCGGCGACGACGGGGACGCCAGCGACTGCCAACGGCAAGACCGATTCCGGGTCGGTGACGGTTTCGGTCCAGGACGGAACTGTGGCGGCGGGAAGCCGGCCCGCGGGTCACAAGGGGGCGCGCAGCGAAGTGGTGGCGATCTCGATGTCAGGCGCCGCCGATGTCCTGTGGAGCTTCGACAAGGAGACGGTGTTCGCCCTGCTCTACCAGCAGGGGCTGTGGGTGGCGACCGGCATGGACGGCCGGCTCTACCGCTGGCGCGATGGCCAGATGGTGCTCGAGAAAGACGTTGACGAGACCCAGGTGGTGGCGATGCTGGGAGGCAAGAGCGGTCCGGTGCTCGCGACCACCAACTCCGCAGCCCTCTACCGCACCGCCACGGGTCTCGAGCCGAAGGGGGTCTACACCAGCAAGGTGCTCGACGCCGGCTCGGTGTCGCGCTTCGGCACCCTGTCGTGGCAGGGCCGGGATCCTTCCGGGTCGCGGGTGGGCTTCCAGCTGCGCAGCGGTCTGAGCGCCGAACCGGACGCGACTTGGTCCGAATGGAGCGCCGGTCGCGAAGGCCGCGAAGTCGCTCTGGACGACGTGCGAGCGGGTCGCTACTTGCAGTGGCGAGCCGAGCTCACCGCCGGCGATCAGGCGTCGCCGGAGCTGGTGGCGGTCGACATCTCCTACCTCCAGAGTAATCGCGAGCCGCGGATCAAGAAGGTCGAGGTGCTGGCGCCGGGCGAGGTCTTGGTCGCCGCGAACTTCAACCCCAGCAACCAGGCGTTCGAGCCGGCGCACCCGAATCGTGACGGCATCTTCACCACCCTCGGCAAGCCTGCCGAGAGCGGCGACGGCGCTCGTCGCAAGAAGCTGTGGAAGCTCGGGTACCGAACCCTCGAGTGGGAGGCCGAAGACCCGAACGGCGACAACCTCGAATACGCGCTGTCGTTTCGTCGCGTCGATGGCCCCGAGCGCTGGCTCGAGATCGCCAAAGAGCTCTCGGACACCCAGTACGGCTTCGACGCCACGGTGCTTCCCGACGGGCTGTACCGGTTCCGGCTGGTGGCGAGCGACCAACCGAGCAACCCGGAGGGCGAGGCCCGGACCGGCGAGAAGCTGACCGAGGTCGTGACCATCGACCACTCGCCACCGACCTTGGTCGCAGCCGAGCGCCGCGGCCAGCAGCTCGAGGCGCGAGTCAGCGACACCTGGAGCCCGCTTCGCGAGGCGGTCTACAGTGTCGACGCCAAGGCCTGGCGGCCGGTCGAGCCTGTCGACGGTCTGGTCGACGGCCGCACCGAGACCCTGCGTCTCGCGGTCCCCGAAGGCGCCACCCTGGTCCTGCTCCGGCTCACCGACGCCGCGTCCAACGTCACCACCTTCGATCTCTCGGCCCAGGCGGGCGCCGCTCCCAATAGAGTCCAGGCCACCAGAGCCCAGGAAAACAGAGGGCCGCGATGAACCGCCGGGTCGGCCTCTATCCGGGGTCGTTCGATCCGATCCACAACGGTCACCTCGAATTGATCGACCGCTGCGCGCCGCTGTTCGACGTGCTCTACGTGGCGGTGCTGCGCAACGAGTCGAAACAGGCGCTGTTCTCGGTCGAAGAGCGGATCGAGATGATCGGCCCCCTGGTCGCCCGCTACGCCAACTGCCGGGTCGAGAGCTTTTCCGGGCTGCTGGTGGACTTCGCCCGCAAGATCGGCGCCGGCACCATCGTACGCGGTCTGCGAGCGGTGGCCGACTTCGACTACGAGCTCAAGATGGTGTCGATGAACCGCCGCCTCGAGCCCGGAGTCGAGACCGTGTTCCTGATGCCGACCGACGACACCATCCATCTCTCGAGCAGCCTGATCAAGGAGGTCTGCGTGCTCGGCGGCGACATCTCCGGGCTGGTGCCCGAGCCAGTGCGCGAGCTGCTCGAGGCGAAGCTCGCCAGCCGGCCGCAGGCCGGCCCACGACCCGCGGAGGATCCCCTATGACCGAGAACGACGCCTCGCCCGAGCCCAGAGTCGCCGACACCAAGCCGGCGGTCATCGAGCTCGCCGCGGGCACCTACTACTGGTGCCGCTGCGGACGCTCGACCCACCAGCCGTTCTGCGACGGCTCGCATCGCGGCACCGGCTTCGAGCCGCTGCGCTGGGACCTCGAAGAGGATCGGCGGGTCGCGCTGTGCTGCTGCAAGCACACGAAGGGCGCGCCGTTGTGCGACGGCAGTCACAAGCAAATAGCCGCACCGGTCGAGTGATTGCCCTCCGAACGCGGCGGTCGACCGGCTCGGCCGCATCGCGAAGCGCTCGAAGATGTTCCCTTCCGAACGTAGCGGCCGAGCTTGGGCGGCCGACGGCTTTGGAGCGACGCTTCGGTCGCGGTCGCCTTGGACCTGTAGCCGCGCCTGATGAGCGTCGCGACGGCATGCTGAGCTGTGGCCCATGACGGTCGCCTTCGTCATCGGCCGTATCCGCCGCTTCTTGGGGAAAATCCCCTTGCACGATCGGAATGGGCGCCGGTAGCCTCGGCAGGTATGAGGCAGCAGACGCCGATTCGCGCCACGGTCGCCCGTTCTCCGGAAGCTCAGAACGCCGCGATCGTCCGGGTATTCGACACCATGGGGGCACTGTGAGAGCGGCGAATGCCCCCTTCGAGGTCACTCTGCAAGAGGCAGCGGCTGAGGACCTAGAGGCTCTCGACCCGGAGGTTCGACGACGGATTCTGGTCAAGCTGAATTGGCTCGCAGCCTCTGCTGAGCAGACGCGCCACGATTCGTTGGGCGCTGACCTCGCCGGGCTCTCCAAGCGACGCGTGGGTGACTACCGCGTGATCTACCAGCTCTTGCCCCGCGAACGCCGGATCATCGTCCACCGGATTTCCCACCGGCGGAGCGCATACGGCGGCTCCTGAGTCAACCCGAAGTTCGTCGCTTTCGTTCGTACCTCGAAATCAGTCTGGGATATCCGCCAAAGGAATCCCATAGTCCCCGTGCTTGACCCGCTCCATCTGGCGCAGTAGCTGGGCTCGTACCTCTGGTCTGATCGTTAGACCTTCGTCGGGGTCGCCGAGGAGCTCTTCGAGCTTCTCCTCGACGAGCTCGTCGATGAGCTCTCGCAGTTCGACGACGCTCATTTCGGCGACGGTGGTGCTCATGAGATGGCCTCGTTGCAGAAGTCTGATGTCCTCAGGAAATGATACCAGGAGGACCGCCCGACAAGTCGAGGCGGGTCCAACCGGGGACCTCGGACTGTGCGCCGGCGACGCGCCTACTTCAACTCCGCCAGCGCGCGCTGCCGTGTCGCCTCGAACTCGTTGCCTGGGTTCCAGGTCGGGATTGTGGGCGCGTTGCCGACGATGACACCGCAGTACAGCGCGAGCCGGGCGTCGTCGACCATGCCGTCCCAGTTCCACTCGTCGGTGACCTCGTCGCTCACCTGGTGGTAGTGGGTGGCTTCCCAGGCCTCGATCTGCTCGCGCCCCCATCCCTCCGGCCGGTCGACGAAGCCGGTGCCGGTGTCGAGGTAGATCGCCGGCACTCCGATCTTGGCGAAGTTGAACTGGTCGGAGCGATAGAAGAATCCGCGGTCGGGAAACGCGTCGGGCTCCACCCGGCGACCCTGGCGCGCGGCGCCGGCCTCGACCACAGAATCGAGACTCGAGCTGCCGAGCCCGATCGAGGACACGTCGCGGGTACGTCCCCAGATGTTGCCGCCGTCGAGGTTGATGTTGGCGACCATCCGGCCCGGAGGAATCGTGGGATGGCGGGCGTAGTACGCCGAGCCCAGGAGGCCCGATTCCTCGGCAGTCACGAACGCGAAGAGGATCGATCTGCGGGTCGGTGACTTGGCGAGCGCGCCGGCGATGGCCAGCACCTGACCGACGCCGCTGGCGTTGTCGAGCGCGCCGTTGTAGATCGGATCCGCGGGATCCTCGCCGCCGTCGCCGAGATGGTCGAAGTGCGCCGAGTAGACGACGTGCTCGGCGCTGGCCGCCAAGTCGCTGCCAGGAATCCGTCCGAGGACGTTGGCCGAGGTGTTGCGTGAAACCGTGTTGGCGAGCCGGAGCGAGGTCGTGATGCCGAGCGCCACCGGCCGGAAATCGCGGCTCCTCGCCGATTCCACCAGCTTCGCGAGATCGTGGCCGCCGAGCTCGAACAGGCGTCGCGCCGCGTCCTCGGTGACCCAGCCCTTGACCTGGGTGCGGGCCTCGCCT
>JAQBHE010000638.1:0-10301 GCA_032128015.1 Holophagae bacterium | reverse complement strand
GAGCCGCCGACCGCTTCGCCTGGATTGCCGGCACCTGGCGCGGCGGCGACGACAAGGTGCTGGTCGAGGAGATCTGGTCGGACGCCCAAGGCGGCGTGATGATGGGGATGTTTCGGATGGTCGAAGCCGACCGGCCCACGTTCTACGAGTTCATGCACCTGGTCGAAGGCGAGACCCCGGTGCTGCGCATCAAGCACTTCAGCCCGTCGCTCGAGGGATGGGAAGAGAAGGGCGTCTCGATCGACTTCACGCTCGCCGAAGCGAGCGCGACACGGGCGGTGTTCGTGCGCACCGCCGGCGCGGTCGAGGAGCGCCTGACCTACACCCGGACCGGTGCCGCGTTGCTGGTCGAGCTGGTCAAGTCTGGCGCCAGCGAGTCGCGCAGCGAGTTCCGCTTCGAGCTCGTTCGCTGATCGCTCACCGCGCGGCGCTCAGCCGCGCGGTGGTGTCTTGCCCACCGTGTCTTCGAACCCCGGCACCCCAGCGTCGCGCTCGACGCCGAACGAGTTGAGCGCCATCGCCAGCATCGTGTACTGGCCGACGGTGAACACCAGGTCGATGACCTGGGTCCGGTCGTAGCGCGCCCCGAGAGCTTCCCAGGTCTTGTCCGACAGTCGGCTCGCCTCGAACAGCTCGTCGGCGGCACGCACCAACAGGGCGTCTCGGGCGACGATCCCTTCCGCGTTCTGGCCCGCGGCGACGCGCCCGATATCGGCATCGTCGAGACCTTCTCGGCGGGCGATCAGCACGTGCTGGCCCCATTCGTACTCCGAGCCGCTGAGCCAGGCGGTGCGCAGGATCAGAATCTCACGGTCGCGCGCCGGCAGGCTGCTCTTGGAGAGAATGTGGCTTGCGAACACCAGCCAGCGCTTGAACAGCTTCGGGTGGTGGACCAGGGTCCGGAAGATGTTGAGCGGCCGCTCAGAGATCGAGGCTTTCGCGAGCAGGTCGCGAGCTTCGTCGTCGAGCTCGTGGTCCTCGGCGGGCGGAATCCTGGGCGCGGTCAATCGACCAGCGCCTGGTAGACGAACTGGCGAAACTCGCGGCCGATCGTGGTGCGGTGGGGGAGGATCTGGATCATGAACACTCCGATCAGCTCTTCCTCGGGATCGATCCAGAAGCTGGTGCCGGCGGCGCCGCCCCAGTTGAATTCTCCGGGCGAGGAGTACTCGCCGATCCGGCCCGGGTCGAGGGCTACCGCGTAGCCGAGGCCGAACCCGTAGCCGTCCTGACCCATCCCCATCTTGACGTCACCGAGCTGATTCATGGTCATCAGTTCGACGGTTTTGGGAGAGAGGATCCTCACGCCGTCGAGCTCGCCGCCGTTGAGCATCATCTGGCTGAACCGCAGGTAGTCCATGGCGGTCGAGACCAGGCCGCCGCCACCGCTGAAGAATGTCGGGGTGCCGAGATAGTTGCGCGACGCGCGCGCCGCGGCGACCTCGATCTCCTTGGTGTCGTTGCGCTGGAGGAAGATCTCGGAGCTGTCGCCGGTGCCTTTCGGCGCGTAGAGCTGGGAGAAGCGGTCGAGCTTGCTCTCGGGCACTGCGAACGATGTGTCGACCATGCCCAGGGGCTTGAAGATCCGCTCGGAGAGGAAGCGGTCGAACGGCATGTCCGAGACCACCTCGACCAGCCGGCCCAGGATGTCGACGCCGACGCTGTAGTGCCAGCGGGTTCCGGGCTGGTACTGGAGCGGGATCTTGCCGAGCTTGGCGACCATCTCCGCGAGGTCGTGGTCCTCGAGCAGCAGGCCGGCATCGCGGTACTGCTTGTCGACCGGCGTGTTGCCGAAGAAGCCGTAGGTGAAGCCCCCGGTGTGGCGCAACAGGTCGCGGATGGTCACCGGCCGCTTGGCCGGCACCTGCTGCCAGCGGGTCTCGCCGGTGGCTTCGTCTTTGACCTCCTCCAGCACTTCGAGCTTCGCGAGCTCTGGGAGGTACTTGCCGACCGGATCGTTGAGGAAGAACCGGCCTTCTTCGTAGAGGATCATCGCGGCGACGCTGGTGATCGGCTTCGACATCGAGTAGATGCGATAGATGGTGTCGGGGGTGGTTGGCCGCTTGTTCTCGCGGTCGAGGTCACCCCAGGTCTCGGCGTAGACGATCTTGCCCCGGCGCGCGACCAGCGCCAGCGCTCCGACCATTTCGCCTCGCTCGAGGTACGCCTTCATTCGCGGGGCGATGCGTTGCAGCCGTTCCGACGACATCCCGACTTCCTCGGGCTTTGCGGTCAGAAGTCCGTTGGCGAGCAGCGGTGCGCTGGCGGTGAGCGCGATCGCGGCGGCGACCAACACGACCAGCACGCGAAGCAGGGAGGGGAGGTTTCGCATCGGCGAACAACGGCGATCAACGAGGCTCATGGCGGGCTCCTTCGGTGACAGGGAATGGGCTCACGTTAGCGGATCATGGGGACCGCGACAACCTTGGAGGTCTTCCGCGGGGTGTTCCCACAAGCCAGCGATGGCCCGAGAGGCGGGTGCTATCATCCGCCCGCCGTCAATGACTCGGAATCCACTGCGCGAATGATTCAGCGCTCGCTCTTGCTCGTCCTCCTGGCCGCGACCTGGGCGGCGCTGTCGTGGCGCTACAGCAGCGAGCCGCTGGTGTTTGTCTTGGCGTTGGCCTCGCTGGCGGTGGTGTGGTGGATAGGGCGGCGGATGGAGGCGGTCGACGGCTTGCAGGCGCTGCCGTTTCACTCGCTCGGGATGTTCGCCCGCCAGCTCCGCTACCTGCCCTACCTCGCGCTCCAGGTGGTGTCCGCCAATCTCACGATCGCGCGGTTGGTGTTCCAACGCCGGGTCCTGATCGAGCCGCGGATCCTGCGCGTGCGCGCGGGCCAGCGCACCGCGCTCGGACGGGTGATCTACGCCAACTCGATCACCCTCACGCCGGGAACGGTGACCCTGGACGTTCGTGACGACGAGTTCCTGGTCCACGCCCTGTTGCCGGCTTCGGCGGGCTCGATCCTGGACGGCGAGATGGACCGCGAGGTCAGTCGCCTCGAAGGGACGGTCTGAGATGTTCTACGTCGCGGCCGCCGGTGTCCTGGTGACCATGGTCCTGGCGCTGGTGCGCGCGCTGCGCGGCCCGACGGTGTTCGATCGTTTGCTCGCGGCCAATATATTCGGGACCAACACCGTGCTATTGATCGCGGTCAGCGGTTTCCTGGTCGGACGACCGGAATGGCTCGACCTCGCGATCCTCTACACCCTGGTGAACTTCACCGGCACCATCGCGGTGTGCCGATTCGCGCGCTTTGGTACCTTGGCCGAGACCGGCAGCCATCGAGGCGCCGAATGAGCGCGGTGATCGACATCGCGGTCGAGATCGCGAGCTGGGCGCTGCTGTCCCTGGGAGCGTTGTTCTGCGTCGTCGGCGGCGTCGGTCTGGTGCGTTTCCCGGGCTTCTACGCCCGGGTTCACGCCGCGGGGATCACCGACACCCTGGGTGCGGGTCTGCTGCTCGGGGGTTTGATGCTCCAGGGCGGCTTCACCCAGGTGACGGTGAAGCTCGCAATCGTGCTCGCGTTCTTGCTGCTGACCAGCCCGACCGCGACCCACGCCCTGGTCAAGGCGGCGTACGGCCACGACGTGCGCCTCGACCTCGAGGTGCCGTCGCGGCCACTCGAGCCGGGAGAGGACCCGTGGGCCGGGTCGCCACCGCCAACAGCGGGCGGGGGAGCCACCCTTGTCGATTGAGCTCGCGCTGCTGGTGCTGCTGCTGCTCACCGCGCTGGTGGTGGCACGGCTGCGGGATTTATTCGCGGCGGCAATGCTCACCGGCATCTACAGCCTGCTATCGGCCGGCTTGTTCACGATCATGGACGCGGTCGACGTCGCGTTCACCGAGGCCGCGGTCGGCGCCGGGGTGACGACGGTGCTGTTCTTGGGGACGCTTTCGCTGACCGCCCACGCCGAGAATCAACAGCCGTTTCGAGTCCGGCCGTTGCTGGCCGTGCTGCTCACCGGCGGCGCCCTGGTCTACGGCACCTTCGAGATGCCCCAATACGGCGACGCGACCGCGCCGATCCACCACCACGTCGCCCCCGACTACATCGCGGGGGCCGAGCACGACATCCACATCCCGAACGTGGTGACCGTGATCCTCGCCAGCTACCGCGGCTACGACACCCTTGGCGAGACCGTGGTGATCTTCACCGCCGCGATCGGGGTGATGATGCTGCTCGGGGTTCCGCGTCGCCGGCTGACCCTCGAGGATGCTCCACCTGCCGCTGGCCGGGAGCCGTCGTGAGCGGACAGCTGCCCGGCCGTCAGGCGATGCACGAGAAGGTCGTGCTCCGGGTGGTGGCCCGGATGATGATCCCGTTCATCTTGCTGTTCGCCCTCTATGTCCAGGTTCACGGCGATTTCGGTCCCGGCGGCGGCTTCCAGGCCGGGGTGATCTTCGCCGCCGGGATGATCCTCTACGGACTGGTCTTCGGCACTCGCGACCTCGAGGCGGTTTTTCCCGAGCGCGTGGCCGAGATGCTGATCGCGGTCGGGGTGTTGATCTACGGCGGCGTCGGGGTGCTGGCGATGCTCCTCGGCGAACGCTTCTTGGACTACGACGCACTCGGCCACCACGGCCAGCATTGGGGCATCCTGCTCGTCGAGCTCGGCGTCGGCGTGACCGTGGCCTCGACCATGGTGCGCTTGTACTACGCGTTCGCGGCGATTCGCCGCGACTGATTCCACTGTCCGGCTCGACACCCGATCCCCCCAGTGCGTGCGCTCCTCGACACCGCCGGCCATTGGGTCTACTGGGGGATCATCATCCTGATGATGACCGGGCTCTACGTGGTGATCGCCCGCGACAACCTGGTCAAGAAGATCATGGGGCTCAATCTGCTCCAGTCGTCGGCGATCCTGCTCTACATCGCCATGGGCAAGGTCGCGGGCGGCACCGCGCCGGTCCTGATCGAGGGTCGCGACGATGTCGTGTACTCGAACCCGTTGCCCCACGTGCTGATGCTGACCGCGATCGTGGTCGGAGTGGCGACCACCGCGCTTGCGCTCGCTCTCGTGGTGCGCATCCAGCAGGAGTACGGCACGGTCGAAGAGGACGAGATCGGCGCCCTCGAACTGCGTCGTGACGTTGCCGAGGACAGTGTGATCGAAGAGAGTGCGGCCGAGGAGGCCGCGCTATGAGCGACTCGCTGACGTGGAGCGACCACCTGCCGGTCCTTCAGGTGGTGTTGCCGCTGCTGTCGGCGCCGCTTTGTCTGTTGGTTCGTCGTCATCCGTGGACCCGCGCCTTCGCGCTGTTGGTGGTCTGGGGATCGTTTGGGATCGCGGTCACCTTGCTGCGACGAGTGCTCGCAACCGGTCCGATCTCCTACCACCTCGGCGGCTGGGCGCCGCCCTTGGGAATCGAGTACCGGGTGACCGTGATCACCGGCTTCGTGCTGGTGGTGGTGTCGTTGATCGCGGCGGTGGTGCTGCTCTGTGACAGCCGCGCCGCGGCCACCCGCCTCGCGCTCGAGCGGCGGTACCTGTATTACGCGGCTTACTTGCTCGCGGTCGCGGGCCTGCTCGGGATGACGATCACCGGCGACGTCTTCAACGTCTTCGTATTCCTCGAGATCTCGTCGCTGGCGTCGTACTCGCTGATCAGCATGGGCCGCTCCAGCCGGTCGTTGATGGCCGCCTACTCGTACCTGGTGATGGGCACCATCGGCGCCACCTTCGTGCTGCTCGGCATCGGCATGCTCTACTCGATGACCGGGACCCTGAACATGGCCGACCTCGCGGTGCTTCTTCGGCCGCAGCTCGGCAGCCGCACCGTGTCGGTGGGATTCGCCTTTCTGATCGTCGGCTTGAGCGTCAAGCTCGCGGTCTTCCCGCTTCACCAGTGGCTGCCCAATGCCTACACCTACGCGCCGGCGAAGGTCTCGGCGTTTCTAGCCGGCACCGCGACCAAGGTTTCGTACTACGTGCTGCTGCGGGTGATCTTCACGATCTTCGGTGTCGGTTTCGTGTTCGAGGCGTCGCGACTGCATCTGGCGCTGCTGCCGCTGTCGATCCTGGCGATGTTCGGCGGCTCGATCGCCGCGATCTACCAGGCCGATCTCGGGCGGCTGCTGGCCTACTCGAGCATCGCCCAGGTCGGTTACATGACCCTCGGCCTGAGCCTGCACAACGCCGACGGCCTGACCGGCGGAATCGTCCACCTGTTCAACCACGGGGTGACCAAGAGCGGTCTGTTCCTGGCGGTCGCGTGTCTTGGCTACCGGCTTGGTCACGTGCGGGTCGAGCGTCTCGCCGGTCTCGGACGCCAGATGCCCTGGAGCTGTGGCGCGCTGGTTGTCGGTGGGCTGAGCCTGATCGGGGTTCCGGGAACCGCGGGCTTCGTCAGCAAGTGGTACCTGGTGCTCGGCGCGCTCGAGCGCGGCTGGGTGTGGGTCGCCTTTCTGATCCTGCTGAGCTCGTTGCTCGCGGTGGTCTACGTCTGGAGGCTGGTCGAGATCGTGTACTTCCGGGCGCCTATGCCCGGAACGCCGCTCGGTGAGGCTCCGCTCTCGATGCTGGTGCCGACCTGGATCCTGATCGGCGCGACCTTGGTCTTCGGTTTGTGGACCGGGCCCACCGCTGGGGTCGCGCGACGAGCCGCCGCGGAGCTTCTGGGCGCGCTGCCATGAGCCTCGAGACCTGGCTCGCTCTCGCGCTCGTCCTGCCATTCGGCGGCGCCGTGGTGGTCGGTCTCGCGGGCCGGCGAGCCAACCTGCGTGACGGAGTCACCGTCGCGGTCGCGGTCGCGACGTGCGCGTCGGTGGCGATGCTGGCGCAGGGCGGCGCCGCTTCTTCGCGCGCCGGCATCGAGCTTTTCGAGGTGTTCCCGGGGGCGGCGCTGGCCTTCGAGGTCGAGCCGCTTGGGTTGCTGTTCGCCCTGGTCGCGAGCGGCCTGTGGATCGTCACCTCGGTGTACTCCTTCGGCTACATGCGCGCTCATCACGAACAGAACCAGACCCGGTTCTTTGTCTGTTTCGCGATCGCGATCGGCGCCGCGCTCGGCATCGCCTTTGCCCGCAACTTGTGGACGCTGTTTCTGTTCTACGAGTTGCTGACTTTCTCGACCTACCCGCTGGTCACCCACCACGGCACGGTCGAGGCGATGCGCGCCGGCAGGGTCTACCTCGGGGTGCTGGTGTCGACCTCGGTCGGCTTCTTCCTGCTCGCGATCTTGTGGACCTCACAGATCGCCGGTACCGTCGAGTTCAAGCCCGGCGGCATTCTCGCCGGCCGCGCCGAAGGACCGGTCTTGGGTGTGTTGCTGGCGCTCTTCGCATTCGGGGTCGGCAAAGCGGCCTTGATGCCATTTCACCGCTGGCTGCCGGCGGCGATGGTGGCGCCGACACCGGTGAGCGCGCTGCTGCACGCGGTGGCGGTGGTCAAGGCCGGGGTCTTCACCATCGTCAAGGTGATCGTCTACGTCTTCGGCATCGATGTCCTGGCGGCGCTCGATCGCGGTCCCCTGGGCGCCGGCGGCTGGCTGGTGTGGGTCGCCAGTTTCACCGTGATTGCGGCATCGCTGGTGGCGCTGTTCCAGGACAACCTGAAGCGCCGGCTCGCCTACTCGACGATCAGCCAGCTCGCCTACATCGTGCTCGGGGCGGCGCTCGCCAACCCGCGGGCGCTCCAGGGCGCGAGCCTGCACATCGTCACCCACGCGCTCGCCAAGATCACCCTGTTCTTTTGCGCCGGCGCGATCTACGTCGCCGCCCACAAGACCGAGATCAGCGACATGAAGGGCATAGGTCGGCGGATGCCGGTGACCATGACCGCGTTCCTGATCGCGTCTCTCAGCCTGATCGGCCTGCCGCCGTTCGCGGGCGCCTGGAGCAAGGGTTATCTGATCCTGGGAGCGCTCGACGACCGGGCGTGGTGGGTCGTGGCGGTGCTCGCGGTGAGCTCGCTCCTCAACATCGCCTACTTGCTGCCAGTGGCGATCAACGGCTTCTTCTACCCGCCGGCCGGCGAAGGCCCGCACGGCATCCACGAGGCGCCGCTCGCTTGCGTCGTGCCGCTTGCTCTGACTGCGATCGGCTGCTTCGGTCTGTTCCTATTCATCGACCCGTGGCTGGCGCTGGTCCAGCGCATTGGATAGCGAGATGGCGAAGAAACGCGACCCGTCCAAGCCCGAGAAGCCCGAGCGCCGTCACATCTGGGACGAATGGCGCAACGTCCGCCGACTGCTTTGGGTCTTCGGCGCCGGCTGCGTGGTGTTGCTGGGGCTCGACCTTTTCATCCACCGTCACCTGACGTTTCACGGCGGCGAGGGGGCTTGGGAGGGGTGGCTCGGGTTCTACCCGATCTACGGTTTCGTCGCGTGCGTGGTGTTGGTGCTGGTGGCCACGCAGATGCGCAAAGTGGTGATGCGCGACGAGGACTACTATGACTAGCGTCCATCCGGCACTGCCGCTGCTGCTCGGCGGCTTGCTGCTCACGGTCGCCCGCGGCTGGGTGCAGAAGGTGCTGCTGGTGGTCGTGCCGGTGCTCGGCCTGCTCAACGTCGTCGCCCTCGACTTACGCGACCAGGTTCTGCTGAACCTCGGCGGGTTCCAGCTCGAGCTTTTGCAGGTCGACACGTTGAGCCTGCTCTTCGGGTATCTGTTCCACCTCGGGGCGCTGCTCGCCGGGATCTACAGCCTGCACCACGACGACCGTGTGCAGCACGTATCGGGCTTTCTCTACGCCGGCAGCGCAGTCGGTGCGGTGTTTGCCGGCGACCTCTTGACCTTGTTCTTGTTCTGGGAACTGCTCGCGGTCACTTCAGCGTTCCAGATCTTCGCGCGACGCACCGAGTCCTCGATCGGGGCAGGGATGCGCTACCTGCTGGTCCACGTGAGCTCCGGTCTGCTGCTGCTCGCGGGAGCCATGCTGCACTACCAGAAGACCGGCTCGATCGACTTCGAGCGGATGCAGCTGGTGGGTGTCGCGGAGTGGTTGCTCTTGCTCGCTTTCGGCATCAAGTGCGCGTTCCCGCTACTCCATACCTGGCTGGTCGACGGCTACCCGGCGTCGACTCCCACCGGCGGCGTGTTCTTGTGCTCGTTCACCACCAAAGCCGCGGTCTACGCGCTGGCGCGCGGCTTTGCCGGCGCCGAGGTGCTGATCTGGGTCGGCGCGGTGATGACCTTCTTCCCGATCTTCTACGCGGTGATCGAGAACGACCTGCGGCGGGTGCTCGGCTACAGCATGATCAACCAGATCGGCTTCATGGTCGTCGGCATCGGTCTCGGTGATGGCATGGGGGTCAACGGCGCGGTCGCCCACGCCTTCAACGACGTGTTCTTCAAAGGCCTGCTGTTCATGGCCATGGGTGCGGTGCTGCTGCGCACCGGCAGGATCAATGGTTCGGAGCTCGGCGGGCTCTACAAAACGATGCCGTGGACCGCCGGCTGCTGCATGGTCGGCGCCGCTTCGATCTCGGCGTTCCCGCTGTTCAGCGGCTTCGTCAGCAAGTCGATGGTGATGGTGGAGGCCGCGAACCAGGGCCACATGGTGGTGTGGCTGGTGCTGCTGTTCGCGTCGGCGGGCGTCTTTCACCACGCCGGGATCAAGATCCCGTTCTTCGCCTTCTTCGCCCACGACTCGGGTCTGCGACCGGCCGAAGCGCCCTGGAACATGCGCATCGCGATGGGTCTCGGGGCCGCGATGTGCATCGCCATCGGCTGCTTGCCGGGTGTCTTGTACGGCTTCTTACCGTTCCAAACCGACTACCATCCCTACGACGCCACCCACGTGCTCACCCAGCTGCAGCTGCTGTTCTTCTCGGCCCTCGCGTTCACTTTCCTCAAGCTGACCCACATCTACCCGCCGGAGCTGCGCTCGACCAACCTCGACGCCGACTGGACGGTCCGTCGGCTGGCGCCGGCGCTGTTCGGCTTCCCGGTGCGCGCTGCCGCCCGGATGTGGCGCGGCGGCCTCGAGGTCGGCCAGGCGGCGCTGTACACAGCCGGATCGGCGATCGGTTGGCTGCACCGTCCGTCCGGTCGCCTCGGTGCGCCCTGGCCCACCGGCACCACGGCCTTCTGGGCCGCGCTGCTGCTCGCCGCCTATCTGCTGTTCGCGTACTTCGAGCAGGGGGGGCGGTAGGTAGGGGACTCGCGAGCAGGTTTCCGCTCGTGGCTGCTCCCGGCTAGCATGGCGTCCGATCTCCGACCAAGCGCCGGCTTCGCTCCAACAGCCAACGACCCGATCGAGAACCAGGAGGGCCCCCAATGTCCGCCGACAGATCTCCGTCTACCAGCTCGCCAACGGGCGACATAAATTATTTAATAAAATCAATAGGTTGTGTGTA
>JAQBHE010000637.1:0-2835 GCA_032128015.1 Holophagae bacterium | reverse complement strand
GCGCGCGAACGCGCCGTCCCGGCGCGCGAACGCGCCGTCCCGGCGCGCGCGGACCCGCGGCCCCCGGGACTGTTGATCGTCGGCAACTTTCTGTCCCAGCACACCGCCACCCGAGGTGTCTGCGAGGATCTCGCCGAGCGGCTTCGTGACTCCGGTCTCGAGGTCGTGACCGCCTCGGCCCGGCGCCACCCCCTGGCCCGCCTCGCCGATATGTTGGCGACCGCGGGCCGAAGTCGCCACCGCTATCGGGTCGCTCAGGTCGACGTCTACAGCGGCCGCAGCTTCCGCTGGGCCGAGCTGGTCTGCGCGCGGTTGCGCCAGCTTGCCAAGCCCTACGTTCTCACTCTCCATGGCGGCAACCTGCCCGAGTTCGGCCAACGAGCCCCACGACGTCTGGCGCGGCTCCTCGGCCGGGCCGCCGCGGTGACCGCGCCATCTGGCTACCTGGTCGAGGCGATGCGGCCCTTCCGCGCCGATGTCGAGTTGATCCCCAATGGCATCGACTGCCAGCGCTACCGATTCCGGCGGCGCGACACGGTGTTGCCCAAGTTGGTGTGGCTGCGGGCCTTTCACCACATCTACAACCCGCCACTGGCGTTGCGGGTTCTCGCAGGCGTCCTCCGGTCTTCGCCCGGCGCCACCCTGACCATGATCGGGCCCGACAAGGGCGACGGCAGTCTGGAAGCGACCCGGCGGCTGGCGATCGATCTCGGGCTCTCCGAACGCGTGGTCTTCTGCGGCGGGGTTCCGAAGTCCGAGGTGCCCTCCTGGCTCGATCGCCACGACCTGTTCCTCAACACCTCGAACACCGACAACGCGCCGGTGAGCGTGGTCGAGCCGCTGGCGTGCGGACTGGCCGTGACCAGCACCCGGGTGGGCGGGATTGGCCACCTGTTGGTCGATGGCGAGGATTCGCTGTTGGTGCCGCCCGACGATGCGCCCGCCATGGCTGCGGCACTGCGGCGGCTGCTCGAGGAGCCGGGGCTGGCCTCGCGACTCGCGCGAGCGGGACGCGTCAAGGCCGAGAGCCACGACTGGTCGCGGCTGGTGCCGCGCTGGGTCGCGCTCCTGACCCGAGTTGCCACCGGGGCATCCGGGTGAACGACTGGCAGCTTGCTCTCTACCACCGTCTGCCTTACCCGGCGCGGATGCTAGTGGCCGGGGCGCGCGGCCTCTGGCTCAACCACTGGCGTTACGGACCGGAGACCGAACGCCTGGTCGCCGAGATCCTCGAGCGTGACCGCTGGTCGGCTGAGCGCTGGTCGGAGTGGCGCGCGACGCGGCTGAGCGAGGTTCTCGAGCGCGCCGCGACCGCGGTGCCGTTTTATCGGGCGCGATGGCAACAGGCGACCACGGCAGGCCCAGTCGGAGGGTATCGCGGGGGGTATCGCGGGGGGTATCGCGAACTCGAGTCGTGGCCGGTGCTCGGCAAAGAGTCGGTGCGGCGAAGCCCGCAAGACTTCTTGGTGCTCGGCTCGCGACCGAGTCGGATGTTCGCCGAGCACACCAGCGGCACCAGCGGCACGCCGATTCGAGTCTGGTGGAGTCGCGCGGCGACCCGTCACTGGTACGCGCTCCATGTCGCGAGGGTGCTGGCCTGGAACGGTCTTGGTCGCGAACATCCGTGGGCGATTCTTGGCGGACAGCTGGTGGCGCCGCCGCGCCAATCGACGCCGCCGTTCTGGGTCTGGAACTTCGCGAGTCGCCAGCTCTATCTGTCGAGCTATCACCTTGCCCCGGCTCACGCCCCGGCCTACCTCGACGCGATGCGTCGCCACCGGGTCGTCTACTTATGGGGTTACCCGTCGGCAATGTTCGCGCTCGCGCGCAGTGCCTTGGAGCTCGGTCTCGAAGCTCCTCGCCTGAGCCTCGCGGTGGCCAATGCCGAGCCACTGTCGCCACTGCAGCGCGAGACCATCACCGCGGCTTTCGGCTGTCCGGTCCGCGAGACCTACGGCATGGCGGAGATGGTATGTGGGGCGAGCGAGTGCGCGGTCGGCACTCTCCACTTGTGGCCCGAGGTTGGCGCGGTCGAGGTGCTCGCTGATTCCGGCGAGGGACCGGCTCGCGACGGCGAGGTTGGCCAGCTGGTCGCCACCTCACTGCTCAACTCCGAGATGCCATTGGTGCGCTACGCCACCGGGGACCGGGTCCGGTTGGGCAGCCGCGGCGACGGCTGCGCCTGCGGGCGGAGCCTGCCGATCCTCCGCGAGGTCGAGGGCCGGAGTGACGACCTGGTCATCACTCCCGACGGACGCGCGGTCGGCAGGCTCGATCCGGTCTTCAAAGCCGATTTGCCAATCCGCGAGGCGCAGATCGTCCAAACCAGGGTCGATCAGTTGGTGGTCCGGGTGGTGCCGGCTTTGGGCTATCGCGACGCTGACGGGCAGGAGATTGCCGAGCGCCTCGCGGCTCGAGTCGGCGCCGCGGTGAAGATCACGGTGGTCCTCGTCGACACCATCGAGCGCGGCGCCGCTGGGAAGTTCCGGGCGGTGGTGTCGGAGATGGAGACCGACGGGGGCGCGGCCCCCTCCGAACGCAGCTAGCGAGCGCCGAGAATGCGACCGGTGTAGCTCGTCACCAGGGGGTTTCGCGGCAGCTTGGGAAGGCAGCGCTCGAGGAAACCGGCTGCGGCTTCGCGGTACCCAGCTTCGTACGAGGAGACCGCCAAGTAGAACAACAGGTCGGGCCGACCGTCGCCTGGGTCGCCGCCACGGCGGAAGTAGGTGAGAGCCGTTGGCCAGCGCGATGCGCGATAGGCGATCTCGGCGGCCAAGAACTGGGCCTCGGGCCTGTCGGGATGGCGATCTGCGACCTCGGTGGCGAGGATCAAAG
>JAQBHE010000636.1:0-3632 GCA_032128015.1 Holophagae bacterium | reverse complement strand
ATGTTTCACTGCAACGGTTGGTGCTTCCCGTGGACCCTTGCGGCACTCGCGGGCACCAGCGTCTGCCTGCGGCGGGTCGAGGCCGGCGCCGTCTACCGTGCGTTCGTCGACGAGCGGGTGACCCATCTGTGCGGAGCGCCGATCGTCATGCAGATGATCCTCGCCGCGACCGATCAGGAGCGTCGCGACTATCCGCAGCAAGTCGAGATGTTGACCGCCGGAGCGCCGCCGCCAGCGGCGATCCTGGCGGCGATGGCCGAGGCCGGCATCGAGGTCACCCACGTTTACGGTCTCACCGAGACCTACGGTCCGGCAGTTGGCTGCGCCTGGCAAGACGAGTGGAACCAGCTGCCGGCTGCGGAACAGGCGACGCTCAAGGCCCGCCAGGGTGTTTTGTCGCTGCCGCTCGACGGCCTGATGGTCGCCGACCCCGAGACCCTCGAGCCGGTGCCGCGCGATGGCGCGACCATGGGCGAGGTGTTCCTCCGCGGCAACATCGTCATGAAGGGCTACCTCAAGAATCCGGCGGCTACCACCGAGGCATTCGCCGGCGGTTGGTTTCACAGCGGCGATCTCGGGGTGTGGCACCCCAACGGCTACCTCGAGCTGCGCGACCGCTCGAAGGACATCATCATCTCCGGCGGCGAGAACATCTCGTCGATCGAAGTCGAGGGCGCGCTCTACCAGCATCCCGCGGTCGCTGCGGTCGCGGTGGTGGCGAAGCCAGACGCCAAGTGGGGCGAGACGCCGTGCGCCTTCGTCGAGCTCAAGGCGGGATCCTCGGCGACCGCGGAAGAGTTGATCGCGTTCTGCCGTGACCGCCTCGCGCATTTCAAGTGTCCGCGGAGTGTGGTGTTCTGCGAAGTGCCCAAGACCTCGACCGGCAAGATCCAGAAATTCGCGCTCCGCGAGCGCGCGCGAGCCCTGTAGCGCGCCTACATCCCCAGCACGCCAGGACGGGCGCGGGCTCGATCTTTGGTCCTGTCAGGACAGTTTGCTGCAATCGAGCTCTCACGGAGGCGGCGCTGGAGCCGCGCCTCGCTCCATCGCCGCTTCGATCTCGGTCAGCCGCTCGCGGTACTCGTGTGCCAGTTCGGCGAGGCGGGTGGCACGAAGGCTGGCACGATCCTCACGGGTGAGCTGGCGGTCGGCCGACCCGCGCGCGTGCTCTTCCGCGCGGCGCCAGTCGCGGGCCTCCTGCGCCTGGTCGATCTCCGCGCGAACCCGGTCTCGCTCCTCGGCGAACGTCTCGAGCCGGTGTTGACGATCGAGCTCCTGGACTGCACGTGCCTGATCGAGTGCTCGGAGGTAGGCGATGCGCGCCCGGTCACGCCCATCGTCGCGCCCATCGTCGCGGCCGATGGCCCGGTCGAGCCGCGCGCGGATCCGGACAACGACTTCCTCGACTTCGCGGTCGCTAAGGCCCTGGGCCTCCAGTGTCCGGGCGACATCGACGAGAACTGCCCGGAGCTCAGTCGCTCGAAGTGCACGGACCTCTTCGACGGCGGGTGGTGCGACGAGCGTTGGCGGCTGTGGCGCGGTGACCGCCATCTCTGAAGTGGGAGAAGAGGGCGCGGTAGGAGCCACAGGTGCGATGGCGAGATGCCGTGCGCTTGGTGTCGGTGGCATTGGCGGCATCGGCAGTGGCGCGAGCGCGTCAGGAGACGCGAGCGCGTCAGGAGACGCGAGCGCATCGGGAGGCGCTGGGGCGGCTGGCAGGGGAGGCCGAGCTTGGCCACCGCGAGTCGATCCCGAGAGCGACGGCGCGGCGAGCACCGCTGCGAGCGAGAGGGCGATCAGCGGCGTCAGCCAACCGCGCTCGCGGACCGCAGCAGAGCCTGTGGACGGCGAATCGAGCAGGCGGCGGATCCGGCATCCGAGCGCCGATCTTCGCGCAGCGAGAGCTGCGGCCGGCCACGGCGTGCTCCCCTCGAGGCTCCAGTCGGCCACCCGGGCGAGCGAGCGGGCCAGTTCGAGCGGACGACCGGTCAGGCGTACGGCGGTGTCGTCGCAGCGCAGCTCGGCGATCGCGAGCAGTCGCCTCCCGGTCCGCCAGTGAAGAGGTTGCCAGCACAGCAGCGCCTCGATGCCGCGCAACGCGAATCGCCACGCCGGGTCGCGACGAGCGAGGTGGGCGGCCTCGTGGGCGAGCACTGCTTCGAGCTCGTCAGCCGCGAGCTCGGTGAGCGCTCGCTCGGGAAGAACGATCTCACTTCGCCACACCCCGACCGAGATCGGGCTCACGACCTGAGCGCTGGTCGACAGGCGGATCGGGCGTCGGACACCGAGGGCACGACGCAGGCGCTCGAGGGTCGCCAGCATCGCCGGGTCTTTCACCGGGCGACGTCCACGCAACCGCCGTCGCAGCTGCACCAGCCCGGCGGCCATGACGAGGAGCAGCAGGCCCGTCAGACCGCTCCAGACCAGCGCCAGGGTCCGAGCGGGATCCCAAGGGAGCACGTCGGCTGCCACGGCTGCCGCGCCCGCGTCTCCTCGAGGGCGGAGCGGGAGCGGAGTGGATTCGACGGTCGCGTTCGAACCGGTGGCCACGGGAGCGACCTCGAGCGTCGAGTCTGAGGCTGGTGCGGTGATGTTGACGCCTCCGAGGATCGGCTCGATGCCGACGGCGCCCTGGACGCCGGTGGTGACGAGAGCCGCGACCATGACGCAGCGGAGCAGTCGCTCTTCGGCGCCGAGGTCGAGCCGTCGCCAGCGAGCCCAGAGCGCCGCGCCGGCGAGCAGCAGGGTCGAATGCACCAGGTACGCGGGCAGGAACGAAGCGCTTCCATCGGCGGCCAGGTTCCAGAGTCGGACGGCAAATTCGGCCATGAATGTCTCTCCTCGGTCGTCGGTACGGAGGCTGAGGGGGTTAGGGTTTGGCGCCCGCGCCGCTCTTCCGCGAGCGCCGCCGCGTTGCCTGTTCGATGTGCTGCTTGAGCTCGGCGAGCTCGGCGCGGTCGATCTCGTGCTCGGCGACGAGGTGAGTGGCGAACGCCGCGGCGTTGCCGTCGAACAGACGCTCGGCAAGCTCGGTGATCAGCGACTTCCGGACCTCGGCTTCGCTGACCCGCGCGGCGTAGACGAAGCGCCGGCCGTCGACGGCGTGGCTGACCAGGCCTTTGCTCTCGAGGCGCTTGAGCAGGGTTGCGATCGTGGTGGGAGCGAGGCCGCGGTCGTCGTGGAGCGCCTGGTGGACTTCCTGGACCGTCGCCTGGCCGAGCCGCCACAGCACCTGGAGGATCTCGTGTTGGAGGTCGCCGAGCTGGATTCTCTTCATGACTACAACTGTAGTACTACTTGCGTAGTCGAGTCAAGAAGCTAGCGATCGTAGGCTGACGAAGGGTAGGATGCGCGCTTTCGCGCCTGCCCTCGGGGCGAGTCCTGCGAGGTCGAGCCCCCTTTGTCCCACAGCCGCCTCGAGCCGAAGCTGGTCACGGTGCTGCGCGAGGGCTACTCGCTGCGGGCTTTGTTGCGCGATGGAACCGCCGGATTGGTGGTCGGGATCGTTGCGCTGCCGCTCGCGATCGCGTTCGCAATCGCGTCGGGTGTCAAACCCGAGCAGGGTCTGTTCACCGCGATCATCGCCGGCTTCCTGATCTCGGCGCTGGGCGGCAGCCGGGTTCAGATTGGCG
>JAQBHE010000635.1:0-3806 GCA_032128015.1 Holophagae bacterium | reverse complement strand
GCCCGAGCAGCTCCACGATCCTTTTTTGCTTGCCGGCATGACCGCGGCGGTGGAGCGCCTGGTGCAGGCGCGTGAGCGCGCCGAGACGGTGGCGATCGTCGGCGACTACGATGTCGACGGCGTCTCGGGCACCGCGCTGTTGACCGCCGCTCTCGGCGCCTGCGGCATCACCAGCCACGCCATCGTGCCCCACCGGGTCCGCGACGGCTACGGCTTCCAACCGCAGCACGTCGAGCGAGCCGTGGCCCGCGGCTGCGCGGTGATCCTCACCGTCGATTGCGGCACCACCTCGACCGCGACGATCGAGCAAGCGTTCGCCGCCGGCCTCGACGTGATCGTCGTCGACCACCACCTCCCGGCTACCGACTTTCCGGCGCGGGCAATCCAGATCAACCCGCGGCAGCCGGACTGCAGGTATCCGTTTCCCGACCTGGCAGCGGTCGGCCTCGCGCTCAAGCTGGCGCTCGCCCTGTGCGATCGCTGTGGTCGCAAGGTATCGCTGGAGGCACTGTTGAGGGTCGCGTGCTTGGGCACGATCGCCGACCTGGTGCCCCTTCGAGGAGAGAACCGGGTCATCGCCGCCCTCGGTCTGCGGGCCCTCGCCGAGGCCCGCTCACCGGGACTGAAGGCGCTGATCCGGGTGGCCGGGGTCAAGCCGCCGCTGAGCGCGGCTGACATCGGCTTTCGACTCGGACCGCGAATCAACGCTGCCGGCCGACTCGACAGCGCCGAGCTCGCGCTCGAGCTGCTGCTCACCCGCGATGCCGAGCGCGCCGATGAGCTGGCCGAGGAGCTCGATCGCTGGAACCGGCGCCGCCAGGGCGAGGAACAGCAAGTGGTCGAGGAGGCGACCGCGATGTTCGACGATGAGGCGCTGCCTCGGCTCTTGGTCGGTTGGAGCGATACCTGGCACCGTGGCGTGGTCGGCATTGCCGCGGGGCGCCTCGCCCGGCGGTTTCACCGGCCGACCATCCTGCTGGCGGTCGATGGCGACACCGCAACCGGCTCCGGCCGGAGCATCGAAGGCATCCACCTTCATCGCTTCTTGGCGGCGTCGGGTGACCGGCTGCTGCGCTTCGGCGGTCACGCCCAGGCGATCGGCCTGACCGCGCGCACCGCGGAGCTCGAGGCGCTTCGCCGGCACTGGATCGAGACCTGCGACTGGCCCGACGAGCTGCTGGTGAAACGGTACGAGTATGACCTCGAGATCGCGGGCGCTCGCGGCTATTCTTCGGCGCTGTTCGCGACCCTGCTCCGCCTGGCTCCGTTCGGCCAGAACAACCGCGAGCCGTTGCTCCGAGTCGGTCCGCTGCGCGCCTTGGCCGAACCGCGGGTCTTCGGCAACGACCATGTTCAAGTGCTGTGCGAGGGTCGCGACGGCGGTCGAGTGTCGCTGCTCGGCTGGCGCTGGCAGCCACGGCTGGACGATCTGCGCGGTTGGTTCGAAGTGCTCGCCCACGCCGACTGGGACGACTATCTCGGGGCGCCGATCTTGCGCCTGCTCGATGCGCGCTGCGCGGTCGAGGAAGGTCGCGCTGCGGGTTGAACCAGCCCCGTGGCCTCGACCGTCTCGACTGCTGGCGCCGGGTCATCGATCCCACGCCTTAGAATGACCATTCGTGAGTGGACGAAGAACAACCGCGGTCCGCATTCTGCGGGCGACTCTGTTGCTACTGCTGCTGGGGGTGGTCGGCGGCCTGGTCGCGCTCTACGCCTTCGGCCGCGCAGGTCGCGAGGTCTCGACGGCGCTCGAAGACAATCCCCCGGTCGACGACGGCGGCGGCGAGTTTGCGGTGGAAAGCCGGGACTTTCACCACGCCGTGGTCCAGGACGATCGAACGATCTTCGAGATTCACGGCGCCCGTTCCCAACGGGATCGTGACGGCAACGTTTTTCTCCAGGGCGTCGAGCTCCGTTCCCAGCGCGCCGACGGCGCGTACCAAGTGACCGGCGACCAGGCGACCTACAGCGAGTCGACCGGAGAAGCGCGACTCGAAGGCAATGTCGTGGTCGGCGGCCCACGCGCGCTCAAGGTGTGGAGCGAGTGGCTCGAGCTTCAGCACGGCGGCCGGCTGCTGCAGGCATCGCGGGGCACCGCCTTCTCGGTGTACGACCAGGTGGTGGGCCGATCGAAGAGCCTGGTGGTCGACTTCGACGACGGCGCGATCACCTTGAGCCGCGATGTCCAAGTGCGCACCGCGGATGCCATCGATCCTCGGTCATCGCTGGGCGCGGATTGGGTGTCGATTCGCGAACAGTTGGTCGAGGCTCGCGGCGGCGTCACCTTGACCCACGGCGCGTCGCGTCTCAACGCCCGTCGACTGTCGCTGACCCTCGACGAGACCGGCGAGCGAGTTCGCGAAGCGACAGCGCTGTGGGACGTCCACGCATGGATCGAGCCTCCCTGCCCAACCGCCGTCGAAGGCGAGCCGGCCGCCGCCTGCGCCGAGGGTGCCGAGGGCTCGCTCCGGGTGCTCGGCCATCGGCTCGACGCGATCCTCGACCCGATGACCGGCGACCCGCTGACCCTGACCTTGGTCGGTCTGCGCAGCTCGCCGGCGCGCCTGCGCTCGATCAGTGCCGAATCCGGCAATCAAGACCTCGCCGCCCGCCGTCTCCATGCCACCTTCCTTCGCGGACTGCTGGCCGGCGTCGAAGCCGCCGGCGCGGTCGAGTTCACCGAGAACGGAGTCCAGGACGGCAAGGCTTTCGCGAATCGGATCACCGGCAGCACCGCCTTTGTCACCTTCGACGATCGCGGCGAAATGGCACGGGCGGTGCTTCGAGAAGGCGTCGAGTTCGCGGGCTCCGGCGTCAAGGGCAGCGTCAAGGGCAAGGGCAGCAAAGTCGAAGTGCACTTCCTCACCCGGCGTCTCGACCTTGTCGGCAAGCCGTTCGCCGAGTTCACCACCGACCGCGGCCGGATCCAAGCTCCGGAGTTTTCGTTCAACGAGGCGACCGGTTTGCTGCACGCGGTCCAAGAGGTGAGAACGACCTTCGAGGACGGCGCGACGCTAACCCTGGCGGCGGCGCCCATGGGGGCCGGCAGCGGCCCGATCCACGTCGAGGCCGGCGAGGCGTTGATGCGCCGGGGCAGCAAGGAGTTCTTGTTCCGAGGCGAAGTGCGGGCGTGGCAGGGCAAGAATTTGCTGATCGCCGAGCAGCTGCGCGGCGACGAGGCGGGGCAGACACTAGGGGCCAGCGGGGGCGTCAAGACCCTGTGGTTCCCGGACGAATCTGACGATACAGCCGCGCCGACCGCGACGGTCGGCTCGCGGGCTACGGGACCGGTCGAGATCACCGCCGACCTGCTGTCGTATGTCAAAGGCCAGCGCCTGGGAGGCCTGCGTTACGAGGGCAAAGTCGGGCTCAAACGCGGCGACCTGACGATCTCTTGCGACCTGCTGCTTGTCGATCTCGACGAGCACGGCGAGGCCGAGACCCTTCACTTTCAGGGGCACGTGGTGCTGAGCGAGCCGGGTCTGAATCGCCGGGTCGAGGGTGACCGGGCAGAGTACGCGATCGAGCCCGAGTGGATCGAGGTCTTTGGCGAACCGCTGTCGGTGCGCGATGGCGCCAACAAGATGTCCGGGTACCGCCTGCACTACGACCTGTCAACGGGCGAGATGCTGCTCGGCGCACCGGACAACGCGCCATGAACCCACCGAGTCGGATCGAGACCCGCGACTTGAAGAAGATCTACCGTGGACGAACGGTAGTCAACGGAGTATCACTCCACGTCGACCAGGGCGAAGTGGTCGGGCTGCTCGGTCCCAACGGCGCCGGCAAGACCACCACCTTCTACA
>JAQBHE010000634.1:0-3245 GCA_032128015.1 Holophagae bacterium | reverse complement strand
CGACTCCCATCGCCGACGCCGCCACCCGCAGCCCCGGGCGCCAGCGCTCAGGCAGCGCCTTGAGCGTCGACAGAGCCAGCAGGCGATCGGAGCGCGCCGCCAGCGCCGCCCCCAGCATCGCGACCCACAGCGTCAGGTGCTGCACCATCGGGATCGAACCCGGTATGGCTCCGCGACCGATCACCCAGCGCCCCACCATCTCCGACACCGGCAGCAGCGTCATCGCCGCCAGGCAGACGATCGAGACCCAGTCCTCGAGTCGCCCCCACGGGGTTCGCGCGAGCCAAGCGTTTCGCTCGAGGCGAGTGGCGCGGAGGGATGCTTCGATAGCCACGCTCTCCTCCAAGCTCTCTTGCCACCGGCGACGGACTCGGCGCGACCGCTTCGTGCTCGCCGGTCAGCGCGGCTCTCGAGACTGACCCGAAGCCGCCTCGGACTCAGCGAGACCGCGCCGGTACTCGTCGCGCAGCCGCGTCACCTCGTCCCAGAGGTCGGCCGGCGCGTACCGACCTCGCAGCTCGGGGTAATGACGCTCGGCCTCGGACTGCCACAGGGCCCTCGACGCTGCGTCGAGCTCGATCACCTCGAGGCCACGCTGCGCCATCTCCCTCACCGCTTCTCGACCCATCTTCCTCACCTCGCCGCGCAGACGCTGGCCAGCGGCCCGCGACGACTCGAGCAATCGCGGTCGCATCTCCGCCGGGATCTTCTCCCAGGTCTTGCGCTCGACCAGGGTACCGCCAACGATCGGCGCCACCGCCAGATCGAGCATGTAACGCACCAGGGTGTAGGAACGGTCGAGCAGCGCAAACAGCGGCGGCACGTCGATGGCGTCGATCATCCCGGTCTGGAGTGCCGTCACCATGTCGGTGAGCGACATCGGGACGACGTTGAACCCCAGCTGCTTCCACAGCCGCTCGGTGTCGGGATCCCCCGCCGAGGTGAAGAGCTTCATCGCTCGCAAGTCGTCCGGGGTACGCACCGGTCTCTTGGAGAAGAAATGGACCCAGCCGCCCTCCGCCCAGTTGACCACCACGAACCCCTGATCTTCGAGCCGCCGCTGGAGCTCGGGCGCCAATCGCTCGACAACGTAGTCGAGCTCGCGGTCGTCCTCGAGCATCAGTGGAATCGACAGACAGCCGACGCCCGGGTCGATGCGAGAGAGTCCGATCTGCGACAGCGCCACCGCCTCGATCGTCCCCGCGCGCACCTTGCGCAGCATTTCCGGCTCGTCGCCGAGCACCCCGCCAGGGTAGATCTTGAGGTCGATCAGGCCGCCTGAGATATCCCGCCACTCCTGGCGCATGACCTCGAGCTCCTCGGTCCACACCGACCCGCGAGGAGCCACCGTGCCCATGCGGATCCGCAGGGTCGCGGCGCCGAAGGCGGCATCCGAGAGCAGCATGGCCGCGAGACTCGCGACGAGAGCAAGGTGTTTCGGAGCTTTCACGGAGACTCCAAGCGCGGGATCGGTCAACGACTACTCCAGGATCAGATCATCGATCCGGTCGAGCAGCCAACGCGCTCGCCGCTGCGCCAGCTTGGTCTGGACTCGCTGACTGGGAGCACGCTCGGGATCGAAGTCGAGGGCCCGCTGCACCAGTTCGACGAACAGTGCGCGGTCCTGGCGCGGAACGGCGACCGCCTCGGCATAGCTGACGAACAGGCCTGGATGATCTCCGCCCGACAGCTCGAGCGCGCGCCGGTAGTGATGATCGATCGCTTCGAAGTCGGTGGCGCCGACCTCGGCCGCGATCAACTGCAGCTGCAACTCGTGCAGAGCGCCACGATCCCAATCCTCGTCGAGCGCAAGAGCCCGCCCGAGCAGCGCCCGCGCCTCGGGCAGCCGCGCGAGCAAGGCCGGGTCGTTGCGATCGGTCGAGATGGTCAGTCCCAGGGTGGCCGCCGACCAATAGAGATACGGCACGTCGGCCTCGCCGTTCCGCGGCTCGGTGACCGCCACCGCCGCCTCGGGCTCGCGCGCCAGCCGTGAGGCGAAGCCCGGGTAGGCGACGTCGAGGCCGCGCTGGCAGTAGCCGAAAGCTCGCTGGTAGAGGCGGTGGGCCCGTGCTCGCTCTGCACGAGCCCGGTGGATGTCCTGCTCGTAGAGCACCTCGGCGGGAAAATCGACCCAACCGTAGGTGTACAGAGTCACCGCCCGGCAGGTCGCGAGCAGCAGGCCGCGGTGCTCCGGCGTCTCGGCCAACAAGCTCTCGAGCAGCTTGATTCCAAAAGGCAGCGCGCCACCCGCCAGCGCCAGGTCCTCCTCCGACTCGAACACCGACGAAGTGCCCGAGGACAGAATCCCGGCGACCCGATTGATGGCGAAGCGACGCACCGAGCAACCCGGGAGCAAGAGAGCGACCGCCAGCAACGCCACGGTCGGCGCCGGCATTCGCCAGAGTCCCTGCCACACCCGATGCTTGCTATCCCCGGCCAAGCTCACTTCGACACCTCCGCGGCGCCGATCGTAGGCGAGCTCGCGCCGAGTACCAACCCGAGGACCATCCTCTTGGGCGGGAAACGCGGCTCGCAACCTGCGCCGAAGAACCGTCTCGCCGGCCCCTTCTTGGGGTAGCGGCCGACCTTGGGCGGCCGACGAACGAGCGAGAACGCCGGCGACCCGATCGCACCCGAACGAGACGACATACGCAGCGCCCGCTCGACAAGACGGCCTACTCGCAGCGACGGCGTACGCCGCAACAACTCCTCACTCGGCGCGCCCGAAGACGGGCGCTACCCCAAGAACCCGACGGCTGCCATTCCCAGACCCTCTACGGTCACTCGGGCTTGCGGCCGGCGCAGGCGACGGTAATCGCTGGAAGCCACAGAGGCCGCTCGCGCAACCACGCTGGAACCGCCACCCCGAGCTTCTCGCCGATCAGGCCGCCGGTGAAGAAGCTGGAGTAGGGCAACGCCTGGACGTGCTCGCAGCCGGCGGCGTCAAGCAGCCGGCGCATCGAGGCGTTTGTGAAGTAAGTCACGTGCTCGGGGATCTTGAAGAACGGCCAGCGCCGGCCGGCGAGCCGGCGCCAGAAACTGCCCATGTCCGGGCAGGCGAGAATCACCCAGCCACCCGGGCGAAGCCGCTCGAGCACCTCGACTACGAACTCGACCGGGCGGTAGATGTGCTCGGCAACGTGGATCACGGCCGCACAGTCGAAGAGCTCGCCGGCCGGGATCTCGGCGAGTCCGCCGAGGTGGACGGCGTCGGCGACCTGGGCGGCGCGAGCCGCCGCTGCCGG
>JAQBHE010000633.1:0-2568 GCA_032128015.1 Holophagae bacterium | reverse complement strand
TCATGCCGCAGGCGCGGGCGACCCCGCGGACAACGGGTAGCCGGCGAAGGCGCCGGCGCGTAGCCGGTAGAGCTCGTCGAACGACCGCAACGCTGGCAGACTCGAGAAGCCGCGGAGCAGGAACGAGTTGGCGCGGGGCTCGTCGCGGATCGCCGCTTGGAGATGAGCGAGCACCGGCGTCAGGCGCTCGACGGTGCTGGCGGCGGCTTCGGTCTCGGCCTCGAGCCGGATCGCCGGCACCCCCAGCTGCTGGGGATCGGTATCGGCGATCGCGTGCACGAGCCCCGACCCACGCACCAACAGCACGAAACGGTATCCCTCGCCTGGGTGCAGCGAGAGGACGAGGTCGCTCGACGGCGTGGTCGCGAGCGCGGCGCCAAGTCGGGCGCAAAGGCGGACGCACTCCGCCGTCGGGATCCGGCCGGCGCGCCGGTCGGTGAGCGCCCCGGCAGAGTCGACGGTGGCGAAGTTGCCGCGCGCCGCAATCGTCTCGGAGTCGAGCTCGAGATCCAGGCCGAGCGCTTCGAGCACCCCGCGTCCGATGTCGTACTCGGGGGCCGCCGGCGGGTATCCGAACAAGGCCAGGTGACCGGGACCGCTTCCGGGAGTGATCCCCTGGGCCACCGGGATCAGCCGGCCGAGCGCCGATCGCTCGGCGAGCCGGTCGAGGTTGGGTGTCCGTGCCGCCTCGAGTGGGGTTTGCGGCTGGTTGGCGGTGCGCAGGTCGCCGATGCCGTCGAGCACTAGCAGCACGATCCGGCTAGCGGTCTCGCGAACCAGCGGCTCCAAGAAACGGTGGCGATCCATTGGCCGACTAACCGACCAGGTAGGCGCTCGCTCGCAGTTGCAGCCGCGCCCGCGCCTCGAAACCGCTGCCGAAGAGCAGGAAGCCGGTGGAGGCGGAGAGCACCGGCAGTACGATCCAGCCGTCGAACGACTCGCCGCTGTTGTAGGGCGGAACCACCGGTTCGATCTCGGCGAGCTTGGTCCAGTGATCGTCTTCGGGATCGAGCGAGGCGCGCAGCTCGACGTAGGCACGATCGAGGTCGATCGTCTGCTTCTCGGAGGGATGCCACAGCGAGATCACCAGCCGCATCTCGTCGAAAGTGGCGGTGTCGATGTGGCTCTTGCCGCGGTGACGGAGCGGGAACGAGAAGCCGCCGTGGTTGTCACTGGCGAAGATCTCCGGGGTTGGGTCGAAGACCAGGTGGTTGGACGTGAGCTTGGTCACGGCTGGTCTCCGGGATCGAGGCCGCGCGCCAGCTCGAGTGCGCGCGCGATGTTGGCGGTGGTCGTCCTCTCGTCCTTGCCGATCAGCGGCGCGCCGATCCCAAAGGCTCGAGCCCCGGCGAGTCGATAGGCCGGAATCTCTTCGATCCCGAAGCCGCCACCGGCGAGCATCGGGATGTCGCGGAGCGGCTGCCGTACGGTCGCGAGGTACGATGCGCCGCCCACCGGCGGCAGCGGGTAGACCTTGACCAAGTCGGCGCCGAGCTCAGAAGCCTCGACGATCTCGGTGGCGGTGAGGGCCCCCAGGACCAGGTAGAGATCCGCCCCGCGGGCGATCTCCGCGACCGCAGCCGAGACGTTGGGAGTGACGATGAACTCAGCGCCTGCGGCGACCGCGGCGTGGCCGCGAGCGGCCGTGGTCACCGTGCCCATCCCGATCCACGGCGGGCCGGCGGTCGAGCCGCGAGACTCGAGCAGCTCGGCGGTCAGGCGGGTGGCCTCGGGGACCGAGAAGGTGACCTCGATCATCTCGATGCCCCCCGCGATCATGGCGCGCGCTTGAGCGCG
This sequence comes from Holophagae bacterium, assembly GCA_032128015.1. Taxonomy (GTDB): domain Bacteria; phylum Acidobacteriota; class Thermoanaerobaculia; order Multivoradales; family Multivoraceae; genus JAQBHE01. The sequence goes on along the minus strand of JAQBHE010000633.1, from coordinate 771 downwards.
TGCCTGCTCGAGGGTCGGGGTGCGCACCACGGCGATGATCGGGGCCGCAGCCACCGATCGCGCGACGGCAGCGCGTCGGTTGGGGTCGGGAGACATCAAGGAGGATGGATGGAGGGTAGTCGACCAAACGGCCGCAGGTGACTGTATCACCGGGCCCGCTGTCGACTCGGGGCACCGGCCGCGTGCCGCCGAGTGCGACACGACCAACGGCTGGACCGATTGCTCGGACGGGCTGCTGGGCCGACTGCTAGGACGCACTGCTAGAATCGCCGCGATGAACACCACCGCGACCGTCCGCGCCTTCTTGTTCTTCTGTGGCAGCGGTCCGCTGCTGGTTCTTTCGAGCTACCCGGAGCTGGCCGACGAGCGCTTGCTGACCAAGCTCCGATACAAGGGGATCGCCCACTTCATCGCCTACGAAGTCGACCTCGCGGCCGCGCGCAGTCGCTATCCCGACGCGTTCGACCGAGTGGCGGCCGACCTCGTTGGCGTCGAGGACTTGCGGGTGCTCGACTACAACGGCCATCAGATCATGGCCAACTTCGACCTCGACCAGCTCGGGAAACCGGTCAAGGTCGGGGGCTGATCGGCGACAACGGGCTTCGGGCGTCGGCGCGGAGACGGCGTCGCGGAGGGAATGAGGGCAGCGGCTTTTGAGTCTCGTTGGTGTGCGGCAGGCTGATCGGCGGTGTTCGTTCGTCGGCCGCCCAAGCTCGGCCGCTTCCATGAGAAGGCCAACGTCGTGAGCCGGAATCGACTTGGCGATTCTCG
>JAQBHE010000632.1:0-2516 GCA_032128015.1 Holophagae bacterium | reverse complement strand
CCACCAGGCGAACGCGGCGATTGCTCCCAGAGGCGCGGTCAGGTACAAGGTCTCGCGCCAGCCGAAGCGGACCATCAGCCACGCCACCACCGGCGGAGTCGCCGCGGCTCCCAAACCCAGGCCGCTCGAGACCAACGAGTTCGGCAACCCCCAACGGGCGACCGGGAACCACTGCGCGACCGCTCCCGCCTGGATCGGGAACAGCGGCGCTTGAGCCGCCCCGAGGACGAACCGCAGCACCACCAGCGCCGCCACTGCCAGGCCGGCAGATCTCAGCAAGATCGGGACGCCACCGCTCGCCAGCGTCACCAGCGTCCACACGACCGCCGCCCAAGCGAGCGCCCGCCGCGGTCCTGCCCACTCGCCGAATAGCCCTCCCGGGAGCTGGAACAGCGCGTAGCCGAAGGTGAAGGCGGCGAACACCCAACCCATCTCGAGCTCGCTGATCCCGAGCTCGGGCATCGCCGGCTCGGCCAAGATCGAGAGACTGATCCGTAGCACGTAGGCGACGAAGGCGAGCCCGAAGAGCAGCCCGAGGATCCGCCAACGAACCCATGTCGGGGGGCGCGGATCGCGGGAGAGGAGGGGCTCCGGGGTGCTCAAGGTCGGCGGTCCTTCCGTCGTCGGGCTCAATCCCGCTGCTTCGGCAGTTTGTCGTGGGCTGCCGGTCTCTTGTCAGGTACTTTTGCCAGCACCGCTTCGAAGGCGTCCCGGCTCCCACGACTCGCTCGTTCCTCGAGGTAGTCGACGGTCATCAGGGCAGCCATCTTCTCCGCGACCGCCGAGTTGATCAGCTGGTTGATAGATACCCCCTCGCTCCGCGCGAAGTCGCGAAGCCGCTTGTGGAGAGAGGTCGGAAGGCGAAGGCTGAGTGTGCTCACGTGGCTTCTCCAAGCAAGATCAGGAACTCGTACGGTGTCAGGATCTGGATGCCGAACTTCTCGGCTCCGCCGAAGTCGCGAACGTTGTAGGTGACGATCGCGTCGCAGGCGGCGGCGACGGCCAGCTCGAGGAGCATGTCGTCTTTCGGATCACGCAGGATGGGTCGCCAGAGGTAGAAGATGTCCTGCTGGTGGCCGACCGAGCAGAGATAGTCGACGATCGTCGCCACGTCGGCCGCACGGAACGGAGGAAGCAGATGTGGCCGGCCCAGAGCATCTTCGTACTCGAGAACGAGGGGAACGGAGATGGCGACTTCGAAGGAACCTAAGCCGACCCTGCGGATCAGCTGAAACGCGGCGCCCCGGTTCGACCGCATCGCCGAGACGAGGACATTCGTATCGACGACGACCCGCACCGCCAGATGGTATCACGGGTGATACCATCTGTTCGTCACGCCCGGGGACGTCGATGATGAGCGGCGGTCAGGCATCTCTCGCCGCATTGACACTTATCGCACGTAGGATCGGGCCACCAGCTTCGTCGACGTTCGCCCCGTCGATGCCGAAGTCAGGAGAGCCTTTACAGGAGACCATCCATGCCAAGGACCCGCGTACGACCCTCGATCCTCGCACTTGGCCTTCTGGCCCTCCTCGCCGCCCTGCCGTCGAGCCTGTTCGCGGGCTCGAAGCTCGATGGCCACTGGGAGGGATCGATCCAGATCCCGGGCAACGCGCTCGCGTTCAACCTCGACTTCAAGACCGACGACGGCGGCGCGATCGTGGGCGACATTTCGATTCCGGCACAGAGCCTCCAGGATCGAGCGCTGGTCGCGGTCTCTCTCGACGGTGATCGCGCCAAATTTGCCATCGCCGACATCCCCGGCAATCCGACCTTCGACGGCGCTCTCAGCGCCGACGGCGCCAAGATCGAAGGCAAGTTCACCCAGGGCGGCGCCACCCTCGACTTTGCGCTCAGCCGCGCCACCGGCGCCGCCGACCGTGCCCGCACTGCACTCGCCGACTTCCCGGCGTTCGCCGAGCGAGCGGTCGCGGCGTGGAACGTCCCCGGGACCGCGATCGCGGTGGTGGTCGAGGACGAGGTCGTGCTCGCCCAAGGGTTCGGCGTGCGCGACGTCGAGTCCAAGGCGCCGATGACCGCCGACTCGCTGTTCGCAATCGGCTCGACCAGCAAGGCATTCACCACCGCCGTGCTCGGAATGCTGGTGGACGAAGGCAAGCTCGACTGGGACGAGCCGCTGCGCAAGTACCTGCCGGAGTTCCGACTGAAAGACCCGCTCACCACCGAGTTGATGACTCCGCGCGACCTGGTGACCCACCGTTCGGGTCTGCCGCGTCACGACCTGCTCTGGTACAACAACAACAACTCGACCCGCGCCGAGCTGGTCGCGGCCCTCGCCCACGTCGACGCCACTGCCAGCCTGCGCCAGCGCTACCAGTACAACAACCTGATGTTCCTCACCGCCGGCTACCTCGCCGAGCGGCTCACCGGCAAGACCTGGGAGGAAGTGGTGCGCGAGCGGATCCTCGGACCACTGGGGATGACCCGCACCACCTTCACCGTCCACGATTCGCAGCGGGACTCGGATTACGCCCAGCCCCATCGCGAGACCGACG
>JAQBHE010000631.1:0-4960 GCA_032128015.1 Holophagae bacterium | reverse complement strand
TACGAGATGGGGCTCGGGGTGGCCCGCGACCCCGCGGCCGCCCTCAACCTCTACCGCGCGGCAGCCGGTCTCGCAGCCGATCTGATCGTCCTCGACAGCGTCGAGTATCAGCGTCTTCTCGAGCTCGAGCAGGCCGTGGCGGCGAAGACCGCCGAGCTCGTCAGACTCGACGACCGTCGTGCCCAGCTCCAGCGCGAGCTCGTCTCAGCACGGCAGGGCGCCGGTGCCCAGGCCCAGCGGACCGACGAGCTTGCGGGGCTGATCTCTGGGCTCGAGCGCGAGCTCTTGGCGGGGCGCCAGGTGATCGGCGGCCTTACCGAGCAGGTCGCCGACCTCGAGCGAAAGCTCGCGGCCGAGACGGCGGCACAGGCGCTGGCCCCGGTGCCAGCTACGACGCCGAAGACCGTGGTTGCGGTCGCGAAGCCGATCAAGCCAGCGGCCGCGGTGCCAGCGGTCGACTACGGTCCCTACCAGGCATTGGTGATCGCAAACGGCGACTACTTGAACCTGCCTGATATGGCCGAGGCGAAAAGCCGTGGCGAGTCGATGGCCAAGCTGCTCGAACAGCGCTACGGCTTCCGCGTCGAGCGGCTGGTCGATGCCAGCCGATACCAGGTGTTGGCGGCCCTCAATCGGTTGCGCGAGACCCTCACCGAGAAGCACAACCTGTTGATCTACTACTTCGGGCACAGCGCCAGCGACGCCGCGACCCAGCGCAGCTGGTGGCAGCCGGTCGACGCCGAGCCGGAGAGTCGCGCGAATTGGATCTCGAGCCGGGTGCTCAGCGATCACCTCGAGCTGATCCCCGCCAAACACGTGCTGGTGGTCGCTGACGCTGCCTTCTCCGGCGTGCTCACGCGGTCGGCGGTGCCACGGCTGCCGCAGGGGATGTCCGACACGGCGCGCGCCGAGCACATCCGCGAGATGCTCGATCATCGGGTGCGGCTGGTGCTCTCGGCCGACAGCGCCGCCGCCCCCGACGACGGCTCGTTCTCAACCGTCTTGCTCCAAGTGCTGGAGGACAACCACAAGGTCGTCGAGGCCTCCGAGATCTATCGCCAACTGAGCGTGAAGATTGCCGCCACTGCGAGCGCGCCACCGGTACCGATACCGGTGTTTGCTCCGATCCGCTGGGCCGGCGCATCAGGTGGCGGCGACTTCTTCTTCGTGCCTCGCTCCGGGAGGGAATGATCGATGATTGCAGGACGGCGGCAATAGCTCGTCGTCGAGGCTCGGCAGGTGGCGCCGGTTCTCGCTTCATCGACATTGGCGACCGGCGTCGGCTGATCAAGACACCCGGATGAGCGACCCACCACGCAGTCTGCGTCTCGAGGGCGCTGGCGTCGAGCTTCAGGCCTACGACTGGGGCAACCCGGGGGCGCCGGCGATGGTGCTGGTGCACGGACTCCAGGACTTGGCACTCGGTCTTCAGCCGATCGCCGAGACATTTCGCGATCGTTACCACGTGGTCGCCTTCGACCTGCGCGGCCACGGCGACAGCGACAAGCCCGGGGTTTATGCCCTGCCCCATTTTCTCGCCGACCTGCACGCGGTGCTCGCCCAGCTCGAGGTCGCGCGCCCGATCCTGATCGGTCACAGCCTGGGCGGCCAGATCGTTTGCCACTATGCGGCGGCGTTCCCCGAAGTTCCGTCACGGGTGGTCAACGTCGAGGGTCTGGGTCCGCCGTTTCGCTACGCCGACATTCCGGTCGAGGTCCGTCAGTGGCGGCTGCAGAACGGCATCGCCAGTCTCCTTCGTCCGGGCGGCCACAAGCGTCCGCTCGGGGACCTCGAGGACGCCTGGCAGTTGTATTGCCGCTTTCATCCGCGGCTCGACCCTGCCCAGGCTCGGCGCATCGTCGAGATCGGCACCACTGAGCATCCGCACGGCGGTCTGATCTGGAAGTGGGACCCGCACGTCGACTCGGTCGGTCTCACGCTCTCGCCCGAGATCAGCGAAGACCGCTTTCGTTGGATCGAGTGCCCAGTACTGGTGGTCACTGCCGCCGACGCCGCCGAGTTCTACCGCGGCCGCGGTGGCATCGACGCCGAGACCCCGGTCGATCCGAACGAGATCGGCCGGCGGGTTCGACTGTTCCGATCGGCGACCCACGTCGAGATCGCGGACGCCGGCCACATGGTTCACTTCGACCAGCCGGCGCGGCTGATCGAGGCGATCGACCAGTTTCTCGCGTCGTAGGTCGACGCCTGCTTTCGCCTCCCAACGTAGCGGCCGCCCAAGGCGGCCGACGATCGAGCAACGACGCCGAGCGAGCCGTTACAACCGGAGCAGTGCCTTCTCGTGTTCGCGCTGAAGCATCCGGGCGTCGAGGTCGACAACCACCGGCTGCGGCTCGAAAGCGCAGTCGAGCGGCATGGCGCCACATGACCCCCTCGAAACTGGCGGTCGTCGGCGCCGTAGTCACTCGGGTAGCCACCGCCGCTCAGCGGGCAGCGCCGAAACCGAAGCCTCACTTCCCGGGAGACGCAAGCCGTGGAAACCCTCGCTCGAGATCTCCGTTTCGCCTTGCGCAGATTGGCGCAGAAGCCCGCCTTCACCGCCATCGCGATCCTGTCGTTGGCCATCGGGATCGGGGCCAACACGGCGATCTTCTCGCTGATCAACGCGATCATCCTGCGCGATCTTCCTCTCCAACGGCCGGAGGAGTTGGTCGACGTCTACCAGAGCGTCGCCGGCTTCTCGCACGGCCCCTTCTCATTCCCTGACATCGAAGACTTGAGGCGAGAGGCCAGCGACGCCTTCCTCGGCGTCGCGGCCTCGCGGCTGGCCTTCGTTCAGACCGACGTCGAGAACGGAGTCGAGATTGTCACCGGCGAGATCGTCTCCGGGAACTACTTCACCCTCCTCGGCGTGCCGGCTCACATCGGGCGCACTCTCTTGCCCGAAGATGACATCTCGCCCCGCGGCCATGCGCAGGTGATGCTCTCGTATCAGTACTGGCAGGAACGCTACGAAGGAGATCGGACGATTGTGGGGCAGGGCATCCGTCTCAACGGACTCGAATACACGATCGTCGGTGTTGCGCCGAGGAGCTACACCGGGAACATCCGCGGTTTGGCGCCGGCGATCTACGCGCCATCGATGATGGTCGGGCACCTGCAGCCTTCAGATCAAGACGAGCTGCAGTTCCGCGGCAATCAGAGTGTCTTCGCCAAGGCGCGACTGGTCGCGGGAGTCACGCCCGAGCGGGCGCAGGAGGTCTGCGACCGAGTCGCCGAATCGTTGCGCAGTCGCTATCCGGAGAACTGGCAGGCCGACAACGTGATCACCGTGGTCCCCACCGCCGAGGTGATCATGAACCCGATGATCGACCACGTGCTGGTGCCGGCGGCGGCGCTGATGATGGTGGTGGTCGCGTTGGTCTTGTTGATTGCCTGCGCCAATCTGGCGAGCTTTCTGCTCGCCCAGGCGGCCGACCGCAGGAAAGAGGTCGCGGTGCGCCTCGCTCTCGGCGCCGGCCGCCTCGCCCTGATCCGTCAGTTCCTGACCGAGTCGGTGCTGCTGGCGATAGCCGGCGGCGGCGCCGGGCTGTTGCTCGCGAGACTGCTACTCCAGGGCCTGGTCAGAGCAGACCTGCCGCTGCCCTTTCCAATCACCCTCGATCTCAGACTCGACCCGACGGTGCTCGGATTCAGCTTTCTGGTGACGGTGGCGGCGGGTCTCCTGTTCGGAATGGCGCCGGCGATTCAGGCGACCCGGGCCGAGGTAGCGCCAACTCTCAAGGATGAGAGCACCGGCGGCGGCCGACCGAGAAGGCTCTCGCTACGCAGCGGGCTGGTAGTGGTCCAGGTTGCGGTGTCTCTGATGCTCCTGGTCGGCGCCGGCCTCTTTCTTCGCAGCCTGCAGGCGCGACTCGACATTGATCCCGGCTTTGGCCACGACCCGGCGGCCATCCTCATGGTGCAAGCGGTGCCCGACCGCTACACGCCGACCGAAGGGCGGGTGTTCTTTGGCTCCCTGCTGGACCAGATCCGTGCCCTGCCTGGCGTGGAGGCAGTTGGGATGACGGACGACGTTCCGCTCAGCACCATGAACAATCTGTCGATAGGACTCGTCGTGGACGGCGTCGATCCGCCTCCCGACCGCGACGACCACGAGGTAGACCGAGCGGAAGTGGACGCTGGCTTCTTCGACGCCGTCGGGGTGCCTCTGCTGCAGGGCCGAGCGTTCAACGACGGCGACGCGCCGGGCGGAGCTCCCGTGGCGATTGTCAGCGCCGCCTTCGTCGAGCGTTTCTGGCCGGGTGGCGACGCGGTGGGGAGGACCTTTCACACCGGAGACGCGGAGTACACCGTGGTCGGGGTCGCTCGAGACGTCAAGGTCCGTTCGCTCGGTGAGGCGCCCCGCCCCTTCGTCTACTTGGCCTTCAGCCAGGCCTACAGCTCCAGCATGACTTTGATCGCGAGAACCTCGGGAGAGGCGGCCGCAACGCTGTCGGAGATGCTTGCACTGGCCCGTCGTTTGGATCCCGAGCTGCTGATCTATCAGGCCGAGACCATGGACCGGCATCTCGGCGTGATGTTGCTGCCGCACCGGCTTTCCGCGCTGGTGGTGAGCGCTTTCGGCGGCTTGGCGCTGCTCCTGGCGTCGATCGGGCTTTACGGTGTGGTGAGCTACTCGGTCTCGACCAGATCCCGCGAGGTCGGCATCCGGATGGCCCTCGGCGCCGATCCGGCGAGCGTCGTCCGCATGCTCATGAGCGGAGGGTTGAGATTGGCCGCCATCGGAGCGGTGATCGGTTTCGTCCTATCGCTCGCAGCCGGCCGGCTCCTGGGCGGACTCCTCTACGGCGTGGCGGCGACCGACCCGATCGCGCTTGGCGTCGTGCCGCTGGTGCTTGGAGTCGTCGCGGTCCTTGCGGTATGGCTGCCCGCGAGGAGAGCGAGCGGCGTCAAGCCGGTGAAAGCTCTCCGCACCACCTAGTGACCAGGACACGCC